>NZ_JAMYOG010000026.1:0-53890 GCF_040319725.1 Mesorhizobium sp. M0894
CTTCTGTTTGGCTTTATCGATTTCAGCCATGTTCGGGCCTGCATGCTTAAAAGGACCGAACTGCACCGCGAGCGGATTTGTTCCTTAAGGGGGCCAGAATGTTTGAGACAAAAATCTGGGCGGGTGATCGGATAACTGGCTCGCGCGAGGCCCCCCGCGCGCCCTGCGTTTCCCACTGGCGAGGCCCTAACAATCCCCGTCAGAGAAGTTGGAACCGCCAAGCTGCTGCCGTTTCGTCCGCGACGCCATCCACCATTACATGACCGATGCCCCGCGAGCAGCGCTCGATCCGCGCCTCGACGCGGTACACATCACGCAAGAGCGCCGGCGTGACGACATCTTCCGGCGTGCCGCAGGCGAACATCCGGCCCTCGGCGATAACGATGCATTTGTCGGCGAACCGGAGGTGTAATCAAGAATTATCTTTCAGAGCAATTCCAATGTACCGCTTTGGGGGAGAGCATTTCGGGTGATGACGGCTCACGCAAACTATTCGCTGCGCGACGAAATTCGGGACCATTGGTCCGATCGCGCCGAGACCTTCGACCTGCAGGTCGGTCACGAGATTTTTTCCGAGCAGGAGCGCGCCGCATGGGATGCGCTCATAAGCAAACACCTCGGACCCTGCGTCGGACGGGTGGCGTTGGATCTCGCCTGTGGGACGGGCGTGATTTCGCATCTGATTCACGATCTGGGGTTTGTGGTGGCGGGCCTCGACCTGCTCAGAAGCCATGCTCGCCAAGGCACGCGCCAAGGCACAAAACCGCGGCGCCGGTATACGCTTCATCATAGGGGACGCCGAGCGGACGCTCGAGGACAAGGCGAGCTACGATGTCATCGCCACTCGTCACCTAGTCTGGACGCTGGTGGAGCCAAAGGCCGCGTTTGCCGAATGGTTCTCGCTGCTGAAGCCCGGCGGCAAGCTGCTGGTCATCGACGGCGATTTTGTCAGCCGCAACTGGGCGACGAGTTTGCGGGAACTTTGGGAGAAGCTCACAACCGGCAAGTCGCGGGTCGTGGACAATGACCTCGCCTCCATGGCCAGACGCCACCAGAGCATTCTTGCCGGTGTCTATTTCTCGGGCGGCGCACGGGCGGAAGAGATAGGGCGCCTGCTGGCCGAAGCCGGGTTCGATCAGCCCGTCGTCGTCTGGAAACTGGTTGCGATCCATCACGCCCAAGCTCAACAGATGAGTTGGCCCAAGGCGCTCGAACGCGCCACCCAGCACCGCTTCGCGATCTGCGCGACAAAGCCAAAGTAAACTCCTCGGCGCTGCCGGCGTCGGTCGCTCTAGTCAGGGTGGAACTTTAGGGATTTCTAATAATTGCCTGTGACCATTAGGCACGCTCCCTCCACTGCCCGCTGCAGATCGGGCCGCAACCCGATCGGGCCCGCGCTCTCCGCCAGAGGCGCGGGCTTCTTGGTTGCCTCGCGCTTTGCTAGCGTGTGGTGAAAGCAGGCTTCGCTACTGAAGCGTGAACTGCGGGACGCGAAGTTGGCCTCAAGCCGTTTCGTGAGCATTACGATGCCATCGGCCAACTGCATCTTGACGTAAAGCGGGCGCTGAACCTGCTCAACGAACGAACATTCGCGCCACCCCGCGAAATTTCGCCTCAGTCGAACTTGGCCGGCGACGAGAACGGCCGGTCGGCGTCTAGCACGAAGATGGCCAGCTCATCGAGATCGGTTGTGCCGGCGCTGAACACTTCTATCGGCGTGTCGGCCCCGTGTCCGGTCATGGTTGTGCCGGCTTCGGCATAGGTCACGCCGTAGGGCGTTCTCTGGCCGAGCTTGCCGGCCAGCACGTAGAAGGCCTCCGGTCCCGGATGTGTATGGATTTGCGACTTGGCGCCGGGCGCTCCACCGGCGCGGTTGACGCGCAGCAAATGCTCGCTCGCGCTGATCGGAGGAAGGGGCCCGATCTCGACGACCTTGGGTCCGTCGGGCGTGGAGCCATCCTTCGGTCCGAGCGTGAACAGCCAGACCTTGCCTGCGACCTCCGCCGCAAGCGAGGTCGGGCTTGCAGCGCCCTGGGCCTGCGCAAGCGTCGGGAAACTCTCCAGCCGCCAGTCATTGGCCGTGTGAAGCATCTGCGCGGCGAGGACGACTTGCGGCACGCGTCGTTGCAGGATTTCAGGGACGAAGGAACTACGGAATGAGCACCCGCGGTACGAACTTCTTGCACAAAAGGCTGAGCACGGCCTGCCTGAGAGCCATCTGCCTGCACAAAAGGTAGCATTGTCTTAGCTCCAGATGAACGTGAGGAAGAAACCGGCAATAGCAATTGCCGAGATGACATTGGGCCACCATACGGCATCGTGGGCCGGTTTGGCTGGCTTGTACCTGTGCCCCGTGCGGGGCAGCAGGTCCGGATCGTAGCGCACGTGGCGCTTGGGGTCGTATTTGATTGGCCGTTTCATCGCGGGCCTTGACCACCAGCAAGCTTAAGAGGAGGCGCTGTGCTGGCTGACCAAAAACTTGCGCTCAAGGCAACGGAATAGCATCATTCGAACGAACACTGTTCGTCATGACGAGGAGGGAAGTGAATGCTGTCGGCGGCGCTTTCAAAGCTCTTCCGCAACAGATAGGCGGGTCATTCAGAGGGCCGCATAGTCAGTGGCAGTGGTAGTCGCCTGTCTTGTGGTTCTTGTGACAACCATTGCTGTCGGTGCCGCCGCTGTGTGCATAGGCGCTGGTCGCAAAAGCCAAGGTCAAAGCCGCCAATACGGCCAGAATTGCACATTTCATTTTAGCCCTCCCTCAATTAATCTGCACCAAAGTATCTTTGCAGGAGAGGTCCAAGCAACTTGCCGGAGGCGCGCTAGATCGGGGGCCGGCGCCAAGATCGAAGAGATCACGCCGAAGGTGAAGAGCTAGCCGGTCAGCTTAGTGAAGTCGTGGCGGCGCGCGCGAACATGTGCCAGCAAATTCGTTTCATTGACGACCCCGGATTGAAAGAGAGTCAGCGTCGTCGAGGCCAGAATCTGACCGTCTATCGAGGTGCTGTACCATTTAGCGTCGGCGGTTATTTGGTCGACCACCCGCTGGCAGATCGCCCGATCTTCAGGTCTCAGGAACTGGCTTTGCGGTGCTCGTAGCATCTCGACGCCTTTAAAAAGGGGAGTTACTGTGCCTCCCACGCGACACCCATGCTGGTCGCAGACAATGGACCGTAAACGCATTCAGACGGAAAATTGCCATTCATTTGAGCGGTGCAAGCAAGGTCTTAGCGCTTCGCCCTAACGGGGACGGCCCAGCGGCTTGGTTGCGGGGGGACTGGCAGCTGGAGGCCGCTGGGCCTGACCAGCGAGCCTTCGGGGGTGCTCGCCTGGCTGGCGAATACATGCGCTCAAGCTAATGGAATCGAAACATGCGAACGAAGTACGTGGTGGAAATTCCGCTGTGTATAGCCATAAGGTGCCCCGGAATGGGTCAATGCGTCTGGCACCGCACTTGCAAGGTCAGTATGGGGGAATGGGGCGGAGGCCCGTCGCTTCGCAAATGTAGCGGCGGGTCTTCTGCATAGAGGTCCCGTACCAGCCTGCGCACTGCCGTCCGTCTCGCTTTCCTCATCGATCGCCCGGACCGGCAGATAGGCGTTGGTTTCCAGCACGATCTGAATGCGGTCGGATCTACTAATTTTCATTTCAGCCGCGATGGAGTTGAGAGCGTCCTCCGTTGCGGGCGCCGGAGACGTTTCTAAGCATTAATGCGGCGCGGCGCAGGATGACCTGCAGATCCGCGCGTGAGATGTCCGCGATGCGGTCGGCGGCGCTTTCAAGCTCTTCAGCGATAGATTGGCGGGGCATTCGACTAGCGCTGTTCAAGTTCGCTGACTCTAATCTCCAACGCTGCAATCTGCTGCGCCAACTCGCGGAGCAATTCCTGCTGACTATTATGGTTCTCGACCTCTCTGTCGTTAATGTAGTTGACACAGGCGGCCAAGCGCTCGCTGACGCCATTGAAATGGTCAGCTAAATCGCGCGCGATTCTGCTCGCACCTTGCATGCATGTGCTCTTGTCAAAGAGGCTGCTTCCTGCCGGAACTGCGGACAGAACCAGAATTGCCAAAGAGAATATCACCCGACTGCGCATCCCAAATCTCCCGCCTTCATTTCGCGCGAGACTTTCCCTTCCGAAAGAAAAACGCAAGCTCCGCCCGCCGGTGACCTAAGGGTTTAGTCCCGGCATTTGATGGAGAGGATCGAGCCTGAATCGTTTTGGCTCTTTTGTCCAGATTTTGCAGATGAATTCGTATGGTGTGAGTCCCTTCAGGGTCTTTAGCCTGCGTCCGAAGTTGTAGGCGCTGACGAAGTCTGCGAGATGGGCTTCGAGCTGCTGGTGACTGTCCTAGTGGAAGCGTCTGACGGTGGCTTCCTTGATGGTTCGGTTCATCCTTTCGACCTGTCCGTTGGTCCAGGGATGCTTCACCTTGGTCGTGCGATGCTCGATGCCGCTGTCCCGGCAGGTGCGCCCGAAGATGTGCTCCATGGCGGTGCGGTCCTGCTCGCGGTTTTTGAACTGGATACCGTTGTCGGTGAGGATCGTGTGGATTTTGTAGGGAACCGCCGGGGTGAGATGGCGCAGGAACTCGGCCGCGATCATTTTTGTGGCCCGCTTGTGCAGCTCGACATAGGCGAACTTGCTGGTCCGATCGATGGCCACGAAGAGGTACAGCTTGCCTTCGGCCGTCTGCACCTCGGCGATGTCGACGTGGAAATAGCCGATCGGATAGGTCTTGAACTTGATCTTGGCCGGCTTGTCGCCTTCGACTTCCGGCAGGCGACTGATCCCATGTCGCTGCAGGCAGCGATGCAGGGATGAACGCGTCAGGGTCGGAATCGTTGGCTGCAGTGCGTAGAGGCAATCATCGAGCGGCAGCAAGGTGTGCCGCCGGAAGGCGACGATCATTGCCTCTTCCTCGATCGTAAGCACCGTCGAGGAGGGGTTCCTCGGCCCCGTCGGCACATCGGCGACCGACGTCCGCCCCTTCCACTTGATGACCGTCTTCTGGTTGATCCCGTAGCGCTTCGCCAGCGCTCTCAGGCTCTCTTGACTATTTTGATTGCTCGACGGACTGCCTCTGTCGTCGTGGCGCTGCCGTGAAGAACCTGGCCCATAGTGCCTCCTTCGATTCGGAAGAAAAGAATGCACCATCAAAGCTCGGGATCAAACACTTAGGCCACCTTAAAGGCGACCACCCGCTGCCGGCCCTCTCCCGGGCTTTCAAGGGGGTGAGGCATGGTCAGCATCGTAGCTATACGCCCACTCGCATTTCCGGCAATTCCCGCTTCTTGAAATGGCAAAAGGACTTCGCTCCTTTCGACAAACCTGTGCTTCGCTACAAAGTATCGCGCATAGGCGAAGCGCGTCATGGATCGCGGTGTGCACGTTGCGGCTAGCAGCAGCGTCGCCGACCCCATCAGGGCCAGCAGCTTCAAATGGCTGCATGAACAGGCACCCAACCAATGCGCCAGAACAACGAATTGCCTCTTTCAACGGGAGCCATCCACAGAACACATCGCCAGTGAGCACGCTATAGGTCGCGGTCGCCAACGGCCTTATGGCTCGCATTGGTTGATTGGACCAGACGCCAACAGGTTGCCGGACCCTTCAAGCGCCATGCCTGATCTGACCGAACCCGCAAGTGTCAGGATGCTGTGAGCCAATCGCGGAGAGTGGTGGCACTTGCCGTAAGCTTCCTCTTCTGAATGAGAGTACACGCTGCTGACATGACCGGCGATGCAGTGTCAGAAACCCGCAAACTCGGCTGCCTTCCTTCTGAAGGCGGCCGGCGCCTCTGGGGGCGTGGGGTAAGAACGCTTGGCGGCGCCGGCCTGGCGGGTTGGGGTCCGCCACGTGAATAGTAGCGAGCTTGGCGTTTCAGGTAATTCCGCGATCGCGGAAGACGCGTCTACGCGTCCCCATCCGTTTTCGTCGATCTCCCGCCTTGGCAGCTAGGCGTTAGTTTCCAGCCACTCGCGCAGCACGATCGTAATGAGACCCGATCCGCCGATTTCCACCGCAGGGGCGCGCTTGACGATAGCAGGACGAAGTGACTGGCGTTGATTCAATAACCGCGCGGTTTGGCCTTCGGCTCTGGCGAGCTTTCCGACGGGTTTGCAGCCAATTTTGCAGATCGCCGATCTTTTACCCACAGCGACTTTCTTCTTGCCAGTAAATCGTGGCGATCGCCTTCAGCGGTCGCTCGGCTATGCGTCGCAGCAATGGCATAGTCGGCTCTGTTGGTTCGATAGTCCTCTTCTTTTTGCACAGTCATCGTTTGCTCCCAGTTCGTGGCCCCTCTTTTGCCCTACCGGGGAAATTAACTGCCGGTGCATTCCGCGAGTCAATCGATTAAATAATGCACTCTGCAGTCGCGCCTACATCTCATTGTTTTCGATGATGCCGGCTAGCCGTCGGGCAGTTTGGGCGCGGGCGAAGGGGGACGTCTTGAGCCTCGCGCAGGCCCTACCATTCTCGCGTGGAATGGCTCTGGCTCGGCTTCGCGGTGGCTGCGGCGAGCACGTCGGCCGTGTATCGTGAGGCAGTTATTGGCGATGCGGCAATGGCGAATTAGTCATGGCAATGGCTGTGACCGGAAGCGCTCGCTTATGCGCTGTGCTGGAATGCACATGAAGTATGCGCGTGCGCGCCGCTTCGTCGATCTCTCGGCCTTCGAGGAAGTCGTCGATCTGATCGTACGAGACACCATATGCATCTTCGTCCGGCCGAAGCGGAACGAGGTTCTCCAGATCGGCGGTCGGGATCTTGTCAACAAGTTCACACGGAGCGCCCAGATGCGCTGCCAAAGCGCGAACCCTGCGCTTGTTCAACCCGGAAAGCGGAAGAATGTCGGCGGCACCATCGCCGAACTTGGTGAAGAAGCCCATCAATGCCTCAGCCGCATGGTCGGTGCCGATGACCAGCCCTCGGGTGGCGCCGGCGAGCGCGAACTGGGCGATCATGCGCTGACGCGCCTTAATGTTGCCAAGCAAGAAATCCTCGCGGCCGGCATCGCCGAGCTCGACACTGGCCAGCTTGATCGAATCCAGCATCGCGTCGGCAGCCGGCTTGATGTCGACCCGGTGCACTTCATCCGCTCCTATGGTGTCCAAAGCTCGCTGGGCGTCCTTCTCGTCCGCCTGAGTGCCGTACGGGAGACGAACCGCCACGAATCTTGCCTCGTATCCCGCCTTTCGCAGTTCCTCGACGGCCCGTTGAGCCAGAAGGGCCGCGGCGAGTGAATCCACTCCGCCGCTGATCCCCAGCACATACGCACTGAGGCCCGATGCACGAAGATAGGTGACGAGAAAGTCCACGCGCCGGCGCGCTTCCAGCGCGACATCGAAACTCGGAGTGACGCCCAACCCGTCGATGATCATTTCCTGTTCCGTCATGCGCAGTGGTGCTCCTGATGTCACAACATTCCGTCCAGCCGCGCGGCCAGGAGGTCGGCGGTGGTCACCGTCTCGACCTGCATGCCGTAGCGGCTCTCATAGATCGCGAGCATGGCATCGTGGGTCGAGTCAGCTCCGGAACATACCGCATCAGCCACGATGACCACCCGGTAGCCGAGATCGATCGCCCCCATCACAGTGGCGAGCACGCAAACCTCCGTCTCCGCGCCTGACACGATGAGTGAATCAATGCCCGCAGACCGCAGGCGAGCATGCAGTGACCCGTGCCAAGCGGACATGACGGGTTTGTCCTCCAGCAAAGCGGGCGGCACGAACCGCGCCAGTTCCGGAACAAGATCAATCAGCTGAGGATCGAGCCGATCGCGGGTCATCGTCCCCCACTTGTGATAGTACCGCCGCCAGGCGCCGACTGCGTCGTCGGGAGATTGAGGGGGAATAAACCGGGTGAAGATCGTCCGCGCCGGATCAAGTTCGACGAGGGCGACGACATTGGGCAATACACGCTCCATCCACGGCGTGTGCCATTCAGTCGCCTCGGCAAACATCCGTTGCATGTCGACGCAGAGGTGAACCCAGCGCTCACGAAGCGGTCCAAACCGCAGGGCTCGGTCCAATTTCGTCAAGGCCCGACCGCCTCCCTGACAATGCTCTGCGCCTCGGACTTGTCCTGATGACCCACGATCTTCGCTTCCTTGCCTTCGGCGACTTGGCAGCCGACGAAGTAGTCCTCGATATTCTTGAGCTTGTTCAGTGGCATGTAGGCGAACTCATATGGTGGATGCTCCTGGTGCAGCAGGAGCGGTGCCGCCAGGCGGTTGTTGCGTTTGGCGGTTCCCCGCTCGACACATCCGCCGCGATTCCTCCGAGGACGCGGCACCGCAGCAGTGAGCCCATCGGAAGATTGGGATCCGTAAGCAGCGACATTTTTCATTGGATCACCTTCGTCAGCTTGCGTCGAACCGAGAAGCCGAACGAAAAAGGCAACGCGAAACCCAAAGTGAGCAGTTTCTTGGCTCGCAACATCCTGGTCTCAGCATCGTGGGCGTTCTGCGTCCGGCCTTCTTGGGGCGTCTCAACCGCAAAGCTGTAGCCGCCGGCCGCGTAGAGAGAGATATTGTCGATTGACTCGTTCATTTCGGGATAATCCGGTTCGACCATCCGTGTTCCTCGTGGTTCAATTGAGCTCGATCCAGGCCGGCGCATGGTCGCTTGGCTTCTCCCACCCGCGAAGCTCGACATCCACGCCGGCATTACGCAGCCGGTCGGAAAGAGAGGGGCTCACCAGGAGATGGTCCATGCGCAGGCCGGAACTCCGATCGAAGCCGCCCCGGTAGGAGAAATTCCAATAGGTGTAGATGCCCTTCTCCGGATGGATGCGCCGGACGGCATCGATCCAGCCACCTCTGAGCATTTTGGCATAGGCCTGCCGGCTCTCCGGGAAATAGACCGCATCGCCCAGCCATCGCCTCGGCACCACGGCGTCGATTGGGGTTGGAACGACATTATAGTCGCCGCAGAGAACGCTTGGTGCCCCGTCGTCGAGCAAATGCTGGCCGTAGCTGATGAGACGATCGAACCAGCGCAGCTTGTAGTCGAACTTTGGGCCAGGCGCTGGATTGCCATTGGGCAGGTAGAGGCAGCCTACGACTATCCCATCTACCTCGGCCTCGATATAGCGGCTGTGGGTATCGTCTGGATCGCCCGGTAGGCCGCGTCGACGTTCCACCGGCTCGATTCGGCGAGCGAGGATTGCCACACCGTTATAGGATTTCTGGCCGTGCCAGATGGCGCCGTAACCCGCCTCTCTGATCGCATCGACAGGGAACTTGTCGTCCGACGTCTTCAATTCCTGCAGGCAAATGATGTCGTAGTCGGTTTCGCCCAACCACTTCAGGAGCACAGGCAGCCGGCCGTTGACGCCGTTCACATTGAAGGTGGCGATGCGGGTCATGTGCATGCCCCCTCATGAGATACTGGCGGCGACCGGCGCGCAGGGGGGCGTGGCCTATCCCGTTGCGCTGAACCCCCAGCTCTTGGTATCGCCAACTTCGCCGGCATCCTGTGCGGCCGAGGTTCACTTCTTGCCCAGCTCGTCTTCGACCTTCTTGCGACTGTTGCCGAGCGACTTCACCGCCGATTTGACGTCAGCTTTGCTGGCGCCGGTTTTGCCCGCCTCGTACTTCATTTCATGATCCTGCCCACCAGCGACCCTGGCACGGTCCTGATTGCGTCCACGTGTTGTTCCAGTGCTTGCCATTTCTTCCTCCGAGGATTGCCGTTCCAGTCCCAACAACGCAGCCGGACTCTTCCGGTTCAATCCTTCGACGCGCGGGCCATGGAACCGAATCCAGGCCGGGTTTGTTGAATCAGCCCATGTATTCGAGGCCCTCAGTCGACCAGGCGCTCACCGACGACGCCCCCGAGCTCGCCGCCAGCCTGCACGACTTGGCCGACCAGCTGCACACCCCCTGCCCGCCAGCCTGAGCGACCGCGTCGTGCGGCGCAGGCCACCGACCTCGGCCGGGTCGCCAGGGATACCTGGCGCGGCGCCGCCACCGGCGACGCGACAATCCCCGCTGGCCTGGCTGGCGCCCTGGTCACCGATGCATCCGGCATCGGCGACGTGCGCGACCTGATCCACGAAGGCTGCGCCTATCTCGACGGCGCCGCCTATGACCCGGTCATCCTCGGCCTCGCCGCCGTCGGGCTCACCATCGCGGTCGTCACGGTGACCATCCTCGGCGCCACCACGCCGGCACGCGTCGGGGCCACGGTTCTCAAGGCCGCCAGCAAGGGCGGCCGGCTGTCGAAGCCGCTGCGCGGCGAATTGGTGCGGCTCGCCGGCGACGCCGTCGATGGCGAGGCGCTGCGCGCCACGGTGACTCTCGCCAGGGCCGGCGATCTCGCCGCCGCCTGCGCCACGCTTACGGGCGTGCTGCGCCCTGCCCCGTTGGCCACCCTGCGCACAGCCGCCGCCGACCTCCTCGGCATCGTCGCCAAGGCGCAAGGCTACCGCGCCACGGCGGATGTTCTGAAGCTGTGGACATCCGCGGCGGACATGGGCCGGTTCACGCGCCTGTCGGCGCGGTTCGGCAGGGGTTCCGGGGCCTCCTCGCCGTGCTCGGCGCCTCGGCGCTGACGCTCGCCGGCCTGACCGTCACGCTCACCAGTTAGCTGGCTGGCCTCGGCCGTGCTGTGGGCCCTGCTCTACTTCAGCTGGCGGCTCCTGCGCCGGCTGGGGCGGTGAGCTACCCCGTGGGGGCTGTCTGCCTGGCTGTCTGCCCCCACACCCCCGAGGATATTGTAGGACGGTTAGGATCCTGTTTTCGGAGGTGTCATGGCGCGGAGACGGGCTGGCAGGCGGGCGATCAGCTCGCCGATCGGCACGCCCGGCCGGGGGTCGCTAAGACTGGCACGCTGCATGGCCTCAAGGACGGGTGTGGGTCTCCGCATCGTCGACGCTCGAGCCGCCTTCAGCGGCCGGCACCTGACCACGCGCGCTGTCAGTCGGCTTCGCCGGCATGGAACAGGGCTGCACCAGGCGTACCCCAAGCCCCCGCCCAGCCTGGCGCGACGCGTGACCGCCCGCCGCGCCTCGCGCTCGGCGGGTTTGTCATTTCCGCCGCGGTGCCCTTTCCGCCTTGTAAGGGCGGTATCCAGCGACGAACATTTTCTCCACGCTGCTAAGGAGCGATATGACAATTCTTGCGGTAACTTCCAAGCGATACCCGACTCCCCTCTCTGATCGGGGAATCACTTTACCAAATCAATGCGTTTCCACACAGGCTGGACCCAAGGCGGTCGCCATCAGTCAGCAGTAGACCTGCCCAAGCTCCGCCCGACCGAAGAATCCGTGTGTTGCGGCCGCCTTAACGCCGGATGTGAGCGCCGCATCTACCGCTCGCGACTTCGCCTACTACGCTCACTGCCGCGGGCTTTTCGACGGGCAACTCTAAGTTCGGCGAGCGTTGGCCTCCACCAGCCTCTGAAGCGTTCGGTCGGCCCGGCGGATAGCCGAGCGGGCCATGTGCTCACAAGTTCGGCCAGCGTAGCCGAACGCCACCTGCCCCAAACGAAGTCGCCGTTCGCAGGCATTGCGCGGGGGTAGAAGGCGGCTACGTCGGATAGCTCAACCAGTTCACCGGAAATTTCAGTGAAGACGACAATCCCGTACTGCTCGGTTGCGACAGCGCGGCCCAGAGTAGGTAGATCTTGAGCTGGCAGCGGATAGCGATGGCGCCGGCGTTCAGCAGCCCGCTTTTGTGCGGCTTTATATGCTTCGGTGTTCCTGGCGGCTGCTCGTCGCCGTTTCCTCTCCTCCGGTTCGGCATGCTGCGCAGCTTTTTCGATGCTTGGCCATCGGCGCCGTAGCTCTTCATATGAGCGGAACGGAACTCTCCAAGCCCGCAACTCATCGTCCCAACTCGCCCACGGAACAGCGCGCAATTCTTCAAGCACGGTCCTCGAATAGGAGGTGCGAATGCGGAGGTCGTCCGCGATCTCCAGATACTGGCTCGATATTGGGTCGAAGGCGAAGGCATCGCGTCCCTTGCTATCGTCATGGGGCGCCCGTAGCGCTGCCTCTTGCGCCAGCCAGCGGTCGATCCGCCGGGCCGCCGTCTTGCTGGGTACGAACCAGCTGCTGCGCTCGTCGCTCCATCTGGCACGCGGAAAGGTTTGCTGAAACCGCTCGATCGCCATTCGATCGAACGAAAAGCGGGCCTCGGCACCACGTGCATCCTTTTTCTGCGGCGCGGGACGAGCGTTGGATTCCGTCATTGTGCATCAACCGAGTTCGCTGCACGGAACGCAGCGCCGGCCCTAAAAGTTCACCAGCCTGACGGACTCCGCGGAATATGGCGCCTGAAGTGATCCCCGATGCTCGAGACCGGCGAAGTGAATCTTTTCCCACGCTCGGCGGTTAGGGAGAGCCGAGAGGATGACCAATGTCTAAACCAGATGGGAGAGCGGCTTGCGGCCGTGCGGCCGATAAAAGCTCGTTCGTGGCAACCGTGGTGCCGAGACGTTGGCTAGGCGGACGCAGTCACCTTTCCGGAGAGCCGGCAAGCCTACGCCGAAATGCTGGGTAACGGCTGGATTGATGCTGTCCGCCGCATCCCTCCACAGAAAGGCATCTACACGTATTGGAACTTCTCCTACCGGGGCGGTTATGATCGGAGTTCCGGCCTCCGGATGGATCATCTCCTCGTGAGCCCATCACTTTCGAACAGGTTACGTGATGCCGGCGTGGACGCTGATTTGCGAGGTTGGCAAAAGCCGAGTGATCATGCGCTCGCCTGGATAGAGCTCGACCTCTGCGGCAAATAGGCAAATAGTTGAGTGATCCATTGTTCGGCTAGGCGTCTTCGCCGACTGCTGACAAAAATCCCTGCCGGGAATTTCGTTTCCTGCCCTTGATCCTCACGCTGCCTTTCTGACGGCCGCCCTGAACGGACGGTCAATGGTGAAGGCATCTGGACGGATGGCTGCCTCAACCTGGCTCCAGGTCACGGGATGAGCGATTGGGAAGCCAGGTCGCGCTCGTGGGGAGAAGGCGCCGACCGCCGTGTTGCCGCGCCCATTGCGGAGGTAATCAATGAAGATGCGGCCCTTTCGGGCTGCCGGTGCGGCGGAGAGCAGATAGCGATCAGGATGAGCTTCAGCGAGGCGCTTGGCGAACGACCGGGCAAGGGGCCGGGCATTGTCGTGCGGGATCTTCGTCGCAAGTGGGGCCATCAGGTGAATTCCCTTGCCGCCCGTCACCTTCGGCCAGCTCTCTAGGCCTTCTGCTCCCATGATGTCGCGGAGCGCTAGCGCGGTCCGGATGACCTCATCCCACTCGACCCCCTCACCCGGGTCGAGGTCCAGAACGATGCGGTCGGCATGCTCGATGTCATCAACGGTGGCATTCCAAGGATGCAGCTCTACAGCATCCATCTCGACCAGCCCTAGCAGGCCGGCAAGGTCGTCCACCCACACGCGCACACCTTCGCCACCCTCGCGCTTCTGAACGCGCAACTGATGCACTGCTGGCGGGATCTTCGGCAGCGCGCCCTTGTGGTAAAAGGTTGCGCCGAGAGCATGGCGGACCAGCTTCAGCGGTCGGTGGCCGAGATGGACGAGTGCGTGATCGGCAACCCTCTGCCAATAGCGCGCAAGCTCTTCTTTGGACGGCGAGACCGCCTCGGGCAGCAGTTGCAGGATGTTCTCGCTGGGAACGCCATATTCCCGGGCTGGCCCACGTCGCTTTGATGGCGCAGGAGGCTTGGCCGGGATCGCCACGAGGTCTTCTCGCAGACCCTTGAACACGGCTTCACGCAGCACGCCGCGATCTGTTACGCCACTGAATTGCACCTCGGCCAGCACGTCTGGTCTGACCCATGTCGCCTTCGGTTTCAAAATGGGCTCTGACAGAGGCGACTTGCTGATGATCAGCGGGTCAAGCCGCTCTCGAACCAGTCGCGCAGCGCTCAAGGTGTAGCCGCTGCGAGCCTTCCCGGCATAGAGCAGTCGGTCGCCCTCGCGACGGCCTATGTAGAGCGATGCGATCCGGCGCGGGTGAGCGCCGAGCTTTTCCACGAAAGCGACAATGGGGAAGGTGTCGCTCTTGATGCACTTCACTTTGAGCCAACTCGTCTGGATACCCGAGCGGTACGTGGCATCGGTGCGCTTGGAGACAATCCCCTCCAAGCCCATTCGGCAGGCATGTTCAAACACGTCCGTGCCGCTCACCTCCAGATGCTCGGCATAGGTCAGTGTCGGCGCTGAGTTCTTAAGCAGCTTCTCTAGGGCTGCCTTGCGCCTCACCAGCGGCTGCTGTCGTAGATCGCGCCCGTTGAGGTGCAGCAGGTCGAACGCGTAAAAGATGAGCCTCGCCGAGTCTGGATTGCCCAACTCCCGTTCCAAGGCTTGGTAATCCGGCAGGCCGCTGTCGCCGAGAACGACAGCCTCCCCGTCGATGATCGCCGCCTTCACCGGCAAGCCCGCCGCTGTTTGAACAATTCGTCGGTATCGATGCGACCAGTCGTAGCCACGACGCGTGAAGGCCCGCGCTTTACCGCCCTTAATGATCAGCTCGGTGCGGTAGCCGTCGTATTTGATCTCGTGAAGCCATTCGCCGCCCTCGGGCGCATTCTCGACCAGCGTGGGCGACTGGAACTCAATGAAAGCGAGCTGGCCATCCCCAGCTTTGGAACTCATGGCATACTCCTGACCTTCCACCCAAACCTTGCGGCCAGTGAATAGGTTCCGCAACAGGGCTGGCCGGAGGAGTAAGGCCCCGAGCCGGTTTACCCGATCCTTGCTCGAACCGGGCGTGGTTGAGGGAACTCTTAGTTAAGCCGTCGCTTATGTACGAATGTCGCTCCATTGGTTCTCTCCGCCGGTCTCCGTAAGGACCACCCGCCCTGGCATTGCTTATCAGTGCAACAGCGTCGAGGGAGCCGCCGAGCAACTGTTGCAGTGGACCAAGCGTGGCCCCAAGTGGCACAGCGCAGTGCAGCTCTGCATGGATGCCATGATCGATCAGGTGAAACCCGAAGTGGTCCGCAGGGCGTTTCTCGAAGCGGCCAAGGAAGAGGGAAACCTAGTGCCTCCTTAGCATCTGCGACCGAAAGCCCTACTCTTGGTTGGGCACGAACCTAACAAAGAGCATCGTCGGCTCTGCAGCGAGGCGGGTCGTAGAACTGGCAAGCGAGGACCATTGACTTGCCGACTACCGCTGCGCCTTCAGCGATAGTCAAGCTATCCGGCATTTAAGCTGACTTGCAGGGGATTTTCTCTGGCCTTCTCACTATCGATAATTACCTCTTATCGATAGCGATCAGACCAAGGCTTGACCAATCTGCGGAATCGGCGCTATCGTGGTGCAGAACCGTGTTTGTCGTGCATGGCTGGGCTCAGCGCGACGCGAGTCGCATAGCGCGCTACAGCACAGCAAGCTCCTACGAGGACAAAACAATGACCATCACGGTGAAAATTGGCGAGGCCAAAACCCACCTTTCGGAACTGCTCGCTAAGGTCGAGGCCGGTGAGGAGGTGATCATTTCGCGCGGCAACGATCCCATTGCCAAGCTGTCCCGCCTTCCCCAAAACCAGGATCTGGGCGCCTTGATCGAAGAGGTCCGGGCCGCGCGGGCCCACGCAAAACCTGTCACCACCGAGGAAATTCTGGCCTGGAAGCATGAAGGCCACCCTTACTGATGCGTCTCGTCCTGGACGCGTCCATAGCCGCGGCCTGGCTGCTGCCGGAGGAGCACAGCGCGGTCGCCGAGACGCTGGTTGCCGGCCTGACGGGGCGATCGCCGGTGCCGTCGCTGTTCTGGCACGAGGCGCGCAGTGTCGTGCTGATGGCCGAGCGGCGTAGCCGCATCGCCGCAGGCGAAGCGGCCACCGCCATGGCACGGCTGCGCCGATTGCCGCTGGAGGACGCCGGCGGCGGGTCGGACGGCGCGGTGCTGGCGCTAGCGGCCGCGCACGGTCTCAGTGCCTATGACGCCGCCTACCTTGCGCTGGCCATCGAAACCGAGTTGCCGCTGGCGACCCTCGATCGCAAGCTCGCCGTTGCCGCGCGCGGCAAGGGAGTCCACATTTTCGGACCGCTCGCCAATGGCAACTGACCTCGTCGCTCGGCCACCTGGCAATGGTGTTCGACGCGCCGAGGCGCTCGACGCATTGGATTCGGTGCTGCCCTTCGACCGGCGCGATCTTTTGGCCGAAATCCTGACCGACGACGATGTCGCAACGCTGCGCCACCTGGCCAAAGAAGGCATCGGCGCAAACTCTCTCCGCGCGCTGGCCTCCGACCTTGGCTATCTCGAGGCATGGTCTTTTGCCGCCACCGGTTCTCCGCTGCCCTGGCCGGCGCCGGAAACGCTTTTGATCAAATTCGTCGCCCACCACCTGTGGGATTCTTCCCGGCGCGAGAGTGATCCGACCCATGGCATGCCGGCTGACATAGCGGCGTCGCTGGTAGCCCAGGGCCTGTTACGGGTGACAAAAAGACCGCATGCGCCGTCCACCGTGCGCCGGCGCCTGTCGAGCTGGTCCACCTTGACCAGATGGCGCGGACTTGTCGGAAACTTCAACGCGCCGGGGCTGCAGAGCGCCATCAGACTGGCGGTGCGCGCCGGCGCCCGGCCGCGGAACTGCAAGAGCAAGAAAGCGGTGACCGCTGACATTTTGACCGCCCTCCTGAAGGCCTGCGCCGGCGACCGCCTCGTCGACATGCGCGATCGCGCGCTGCTCATCACCGCCTTCGCCTCGGGCGGTCGCCGCCGCAGCGAGGTTTCTGACCTCCGCGTCGAACAGCTCATCGAAGAAGAGCCGGTGCCCGCGGATCCCAAGGATTCAGAGGGGCAAAAAATTCCCTGCCTAAAAATCCGGCTCGGCCGGACCAAGACGACACAGGCCGATGGCGACGCTTTCGTGCTGCTCGTCGGCCGGCCGGTGACGGTGCTGCGAGCGTGGCTCGAGCGCGCCGGCGTCACTGAAGGCGCCGTGTTTCGCGGCATCGACCGCTGGGGCAATCTCGAAGCGCGCGCCCTGACGCCGCAGGCCGTCAATCTGATCCTGAAGCGCCGCATCGCCGAGGCCGGGTTCGATCCGCAAGCCTTCTCCGCCCACGGCCTGCGCTCCGGCTATCTCACCGAAACCGCACGCCGCGGCATTCCGTTGCCCGAAGCCATGCAGCAGTCGCAGCATCGCTCTGTGCAGCAGGCCTCGAACTACTACAATGACGCGGAACGCACGCTCGGGCGGGCGGCGCGGATAATCGTCTGAGTCGCAGATCGATCCGACCCTTGCGGCGCGCCCAAAATCTCAAGAGTCGCCGCCGGCGATAGCCTGCCAAGACTGTGACTGTCACCCACGCTTGCCCTGGGCACCCGTAATGGAA
Organism: Mesorhizobium sp. M0894; assembly: GCF_040319725.1. Classification (NCBI taxonomy): domain Bacteria; kingdom Pseudomonadati; phylum Pseudomonadota; class Alphaproteobacteria; order Hyphomicrobiales; family Phyllobacteriaceae; genus Mesorhizobium; species Mesorhizobium sp. M0894. Next base: position 17,318 of record NZ_JAMYOG010000026.1, read on the forward strand.
ATGATCGCGGGCGCTACCGTGACGAACAGGATATAAGGCTCTCTGGCAGCAAGCTGGTTGAGGGAAGCCCCACCGTCATGAAGCCAATGAACGAAGAGCACCTCGCGGTCCTACGCAGGCACATGGTCGAGATGATTGCAATCCATACCGACCTTGCAAGCGAAGAACTCGGCAAGGCGGCGCTCGATGAGCAGGTGATGGCAGCGATGCGGCGAGTGCCGCGGCATCTCTTCGTGCCAGCCTCGGTTGCACCTTATGCCTACCAGGACATGCCGCTGCCGATCGGTTTCGATAAAACCGTCTCGCAGCCTTTCATCGTCGCTCTCATGACCGATCTCCTCGCGCTGCAACGGCACGAGGCGGTGCTCGAGATCGGCACCGGCCTGGGCTATCAAACCGCAATTCTCGCGGAGCTCGCCGGGCAAGTTTGGAGCGTCGAAATCATCGAGGAATTCGCAAGCCATGCCGAGGCTCTGCTGCAGGGCCTCGGCTTATCCAATGTCGGCATTCGTGTCGGAGACGGGTCGCGCGGCTGGCCTGAGCACGCCCCATACGACAAGATCCTGGTCACCGTGGCGGCTGGGCGGGCGCCGCCGGCCTTGCTTGAGCAGCTCAAGCCGGGGGGACGCCTGGTTCTGCCTGTGGGACCTGAAGATGTGCAGTTGCTGACGGTCATCGACAAGGATGCGGCAGGGCAACTGAAGACTCGCAAACTCATCCCGGTTCGGTTCAGCCGGCTCGAAACGGTCTAATGAGGTGCGACAACTGGCGCGACCGCGCGTTTCCGACCGTCAATCAGATGCCAGCCTTCCGCGTTTCTTCGCTCTTGGTGAACGCGAAGAAACGGTAGAGTCGAGGTGTGGCGCAATGGCGGTAGGTTGAACATATCTGTTTGCCGCCCCTTCGTCTGGCCCTGCCTTATTGATTCAACCTTGGCTCCGTTTCCACACCCCGCTCATCGAACCGGACCTGCAGATCTCCCGCATCCGGCTCTCGGACAAGTACTCACACCTTCACCCACGACACGCCACGTCCAAGTCGGGTCAGACGTACGAGCCCGAAGTGCTCGTAAAGATGCGAGTCTGGATAGGCTCCGCCCTTGCTTCGTGCAGGCTAGCTGCTGCTGAGCAATGATCTCACCACACTTCTGCAGGGGCGTAGATCGTCTCGCCGAAGCCGGAAGACTTGACCGCCTGATGCTTGCAACCCCTTGATCTAAACGCAGTCTACCTCATTCGAACAGACGAGGACAGTAGGCCATGCTGCCTCTACCGTGGGTGGTCCTTCTGTCAAACTCGTGCGGGAGAAATTATCGTAGGTTGTGCGGAAATTGAAGCAACATGCAAACACTGTTGCAGTTCATACACTCGCATCCCGTAGGGGGGACATTCTCGAAGGACGATTGGGGTAACAACGATTTTCTCGGTGTTACCGCAAGAATTTACAAACCCCATTCGGTGATATCCCGCCAGGATGACAACAACGATGGGATATTCATCGTAAAATCGGGTTGGGCCCTCCTTTACCGCGGACTACTGGACGGAGAACGCCAGATCATCGACACTCCTCTGCGGGGGGACATTGTCGGTTTCCGTTCCGTGGACGGACCCCGTTTAGCGTCCCTGGCGTCCATAACCGAACTAGCTGTTTATGAAATTTCCAGCAAGAAACTGATAGAGGCCATCTTGTCGGAAGGCCGCCTTGGGAAGACCATCGCCTGCTCCCTAGCCCGCCTGAACGCCATCCTTGCCGAACATCTCATGAATGCCGGGCGGCGGAACGCGATGAGCCGCACCGCCCATTTCCTGCTCGAGTTGGAGGAGAGGCTCTCGATCGTTGGCCTGTCGGCCCATGGAAGATATGAGTGTCCCCTTACCCAGCACGAATTGGCCGACATCCTCGGAATGACCACCGTTCACCTCAATCGGACGTTGAGGGAACTCCGCAAGGCCGATCTCGTCGCTTTCAAGGCAGGCCATGTAGAGGTGATCAACCGCAAGAAGCTGGTCAAGACAGCCGGATTTGACAGCGAGTACCTCAGGTAAAGGTTATTCCCTCTAGCTCGGGTTCAACCGTCTCGCGAACTTTCGCGTCGCCGCCTGCGGCGCGGTGCTGGGCGCCAGCGCGTAGGCCATCAGCAAAATTTCTGCTGGAAGACGACAGTGCGCCGTCGCTTGAGCAGTTCCAGACGATGCTTAGTGCGCGGCTTACCTGGCGGGCCCGCAATCTATCTTGACGAGGGCAGCGGCAAAGGCCCGATTATCATGACCGACGGCACCATGGCCTATCGCATGAGGAGAACGTGCTGCCGAAATGCGTGTAAGCTGCCCATAAACTGCGGCAGATACAGCCAGGTGTTCTTGGACCTAAAGCGCTTGGCCACGGATGCCACGAACTGCGCCCTGGTCATGCCAATATCCACCTTCAGGATTTCTCGTCCACAATCGCGAAGAACTACCGATCCTCCCTCGAATGGCTGCTGGGCTTGGGGTTTGGCTGAGCGGTCCCATCCTGAGAATGGCATCATCGCCTACCCGGTTAGTCAACCTCGCAGAGCTATCCCACTCCTTGGCATTCCTTAAGCGGTCGGGAAGCATTCCAACGGTTGGCACATGGCCAAAGAGATTGAACCTGACCGGACCCGCGCGTCACGATCGAACTCGCGGGAGCTTCAAGGCGGGGTGACGCGGTCTCAACACATGCCTCAGGCGACCGTCGACGCGAAATTTTCTAAAAATTAACTTATGTTAGAGAACGCTTATAAATAGACGATAGGCTGCACAAGCTGTTCTCGGCTAGGGGCGAAGAACTGCTGAAGACTGCTGGGTGAGCCTCACGCTTTCACAAGGGCTGGGTGTTCGATCACAAGCGCATTCAAACACAGGGCAGCGTATTCAAGCTTTCAGATTGCGAAGAATGAGGGGTGTTTTGGCAGCCGCAACGCTGCTTGTGCGAAAAGATTGGGGATTGACATGGGTTCCACAGCAGGACGGCGTAAACACACGGCCAATCGGTCAGGAGTGCTGTCCAGCGGAACGGAAAGTGTCCACGGCCAAGGAGGCAGGGGATGCCTCCTCATCCTGGACGGAAGGGCTCTAGGCCGCGAGTGTCTCGCATCGGCTCTCGCGGACCACGAACTCGGCATGGAGATCGCCGCCATGGGTTCGATCGATGAATGGCGCGTGAAGAAGGGCTCGGCACCTCCCCTTGCAGCCATACTCTTCAACCTTGGCGGCCGGAAGGTCACCGATCATGGCATCGCAGACGAGATTAGGCATATTTCGTCCGAATTCAAATCAGTCCCTGTGGTTATCCTGGCCGACACCGAAGACCTTGCACACATACTGACCGCTCTCGAATGCGGCGCACGCGGCTACATTCCGACCTCGGTCGAAATCGATGTCTGTGTCGAGGCTATCAACCTTGCGGCAGCGGGAGGCATCTTCGTCCCGGCGAGCAGTGTCCTTTGCATGCGCCACCTGATAGGTTCGGGCAGCCGCGACACGCAGCCTTTGACAGGCATGTTCACGCTCAGGCAGGCCGAGGTCGCCCAAGCGCTCCGGCGCGGAAAGGCGAACAAGATCATCGCCTACGAACTGAACTTGCGCGAAAGCACCGTGAAGGTCCACATCCGAAATATCATGAAGAAGCTGAAGGCGACCAACCGCACGGAAGTCGCCTACAAAGTCAACGATCTCTTCGCGAAAGGAACTCCTGCTGAAGCGTATCCCAAGCAATAAGACGGCCAGCCCTCGGGTGAATCCCGGCGGGCCGTCTTAGTGAAAGTCGGGGGATCTCCGTTGCAGTGAATGGCATCCGGGAGCGGCCCGAGATACAGCGGCCCCCCGCCCCGGTCGGTTCGTTGCCCCGAGCTTTCTGATAATATGCTGTAGGGGATTTTGGCGGGGTGCTCCGAAGCGCCCGGCTTCGTCGCGATGATCTTGTTCTGCAGTCCTCTGGAAAGCTGTTCCAAGGGGGCGGTGTCAGAGGCAGTGGTCCGCATGCGGCCGCAGAAGCTCTCGGCGCTCGACCCGACGGCAAGCCGGCGTAGACATACCGTCCCGTGTTCCTGCATGATAGCGGCCGCCGACGGTGACTGGCGGTGATGAGCACGACCTCACTTCGGTTGCGGACCAATAAGGTGACGGCCGTCTGACAAACGGGTCTAGGTGCCGCCGAAGGGCTTCGCTGGGACCCGCACAGGGCGGCACGCAAAGCCAAGAAGATTCCAGCCAACAGGAAACTGGCCTGGAGGACGACCGCTTGAAAAGGGAAATGCGCGACTTCCGCCAGCTCGGAAGCTGACCGGGATTCGGGTTAACTTCCTGCCGCTGAATCCGCCGATCCATCTGCAGTGTCAGGGAAAGTGTGTCTGGCCACCCATCTTATGGCTTCTTCGATCGTATCGAAATTCTTGTGCTGCCCGCTCAGCAGCCCGAAGCCTGTCTCAAGGAACCATTTGCCCTTCGTGGAGTAGGCTTCCTCGTCGATCTGAGTAAGGACCGCGACCAGTTGGTCCCATTTCCACACCAGAACCCCGGATTCTCCGCCCTCGACCGTTCCGATCCGGGCTTTCTTGAACGAAAATCCATGAGCAATTTTTGCTTCGCCCACTTTGATGAATCCCTCAACTTCAAAATGGATAGTAAGAACGGTCGGCCCGAATGGCCAGTTCTGTACTGTCTTTCCTTGTAGATGTCTTTTGGCCGGACCGCTGTAGACGAATAGTTAGCAGATCGCCCGATGAGTTCAAGGCCCACTCCATTTTTCGATGGTCGCCCCGCACGTTTTTTGCGAGAGAATGTGTGCAAACTGCTAAAGAATTTTGGCCTTTCGGAGCGTGAAGCCTCGGCGAAATGCTGGGGTGCCCGGCATTCCATCCAGCGCAACCTCGCAAGCCCAGCGAGTGTCTGGCGATCGAACCAGTCCTTGGAGCGCTGCGTTCCGAAGTGCTTGTCGAGGCGCTCGATCTTGCGTTCCAGCACGTCGGCCGTGAGCGGCACGTAGGCATAGGGCTGGCAAAGGTCGCCGTCCCATTTCGGGGCGGCATTCGAGCACCAGATGATCGCGGAAGACGTTCCAGGTCAGTTGGTTGACCTCCCGCTGGTCCTGATGGGCGTCGAACCTGGCCTGGGTTAACACCACGTCGCGATGAACCCGTGATCTTACATGCGTCAGCCACTGCTTTATCGATCGGCTGTGGGCGGGGAAGTAGCTGTCTTCGAAATCCGCGACGGCAATCATAAAAGGCCGGGTGGTGGTCCCGTTGGCGGGGTCCACCTGAGCGCCCCATTGCGATCAGTCTCTACTGCACCCTCCTTACGCTACCATCGCCGGGGGTGATTTGAACCTACGCGTTCTTGATCGCGGAACCTCGTATCAGGGCGTAGCTTTGGAAAGTGCGTCGTAGAAAGGTGTGGTTGCGGGGACCTGAGACCATCTCCAAATTGCGGTTTTCAGCATCGGGATCTAATGTACTGGGTAGCTGGTCGCATCGTTCGACCGGGGTCTTCTTCGTGCGGCAGCATAATGCAGCGTACAGGTCACCAGCCCGAAGGACGATATGTCAAGACGCGGAGGCGGTCACATCGGATGAGTGTTCTTGAGAAGGTGGTACTCCTTTTGTGCTTCAAGTAGCTCTTGCGGATGGGGAGAAGGCTGAGTTGCCGTCTTTTCGGTCCCTGACGGGCGATTGCCAGGAGCGGAAGTGAGCATACCATGGTTCATCGCCCAAACTGCAGCCTGGGTACGGTTGCCGACCCGAATCTTTCGAAGGATAGCCTTCACGTGCACCTTCACCGTCGCTTCGGCGATGTTAATCTTGCGCGCGATTGTTTTGTTAGACTCCCCTCCGATCAAGCAACGTATAATACACTCTTCTCGAGTTGACAACATTGATGGTTCTCGATCAGCGTTCTCCATTGTAACATCCACATTTGTAAACTCATGTACCGCATCATATTTCAGACCATGTCTTATGTCCTGAATAAACGTCGAAGTTTCTGCAGGTAGAACCGTCTGACCTAGCATAACCAATTCGAGAGCTTTGATGAAGGTGTCGTGAGCGGCTACTTTTGTCAAATACGCGTCAGCCCCCGCACGAAGGGCTGAAACTATATCGTTCGGTCGACAGTGATCGGCTAGCGCAACGACATGGCTGGTCGGATAGATCCCTTTAAAATCTGCAATTTGTGCGAATCCAGCATCCGCATCAGTACCGTCGACATCCATGATGAGCAAGATGGACCGGTGCTGGGGTATCGGCTTCTGCAGAAGGTCGTGAACACAAGCCGCAGAGAAAAGAATGCGAAACTTTGCTGCATCCAAAATTAGAACGAGGCCCTCTCGGAGTAACTCGCTTGGGCTGACAAGCACTGTTATAAAAGACTTTGTGGTCATCAAGGATTTCGCTGTCATCGTAGCCTCCCCTGACGCGATTGAGGTACGCGCGTCTCGCAAAGCGCTCCTCGCATAGTTTCTTTTTGACCATGTTACCTTACGCTAGGAAAACCCTAGACAAGAACACCCTCTTTAGGCGTAGGGTAGCTTCGTCGAGGGCTACCCCGGATTCTCAAGCCTGAGGCCTTGGTGAGGGGTGCGAGCCCTGGCTTTCAGCCGCTCCGGGCGGCAGCCGGCACCATCGTGGCGCCGGATGCGCGGGCCGCGAGAGTTGCCGGACTTGGTCTCCCGTGGGGCGTGGGTGGTGCCGCCGGTCTGGCGCGGGGCGGCGCGGCGTGTCAGGCGGGAGAACCGCGGGCCCAGGGGGCCGCGCCGCGACCAGCCGCCATTTTGGGATGAGGGCGCAGGCCGAGGAGAAGGTGATCTTGACGCGGCGCGCGCTGATCCTGACCAGCGCCCGAGCTTCACCAGCTTGAGGAGCAACGTGCCACAGCTGGCATGGCGACTGGGTGTGGGCCAGGGCGATGCGGCGCAGCGCGCACAACAGCACGGATACCTTCCGGGCATCGAAAATAGGCGATGGTCTGCCGAGCCGCTCCTTGCGTTGCACCTGCGGTGAGCAATAGAGGAGTTGCCTGGCGCGGCCCCTGGGGCGGCCCATATCGGGGGCAGCGCTGCCGGGGGAAGTCCTATGGCAGGGGCCGGAATTCGAGCCTGGTGAGATCCGGCGAGACAAATGATGGGGCGGGCCAGTTCTGCTATTGCTAGCTCGATAGGTGCCGAGATTGACGGCTTCGTCGGGGCCGCCTCTTCATTCATCAGGCGAGTCAAGCCGTCGATCAGGTCATCGACGTAGCAGAATGATCGGCTTTGCGACTTGGAGCCGGAGATCGTGATCGGCTCGTTCTCCAGGGCCTAGATGACGAAGTTGGAGACGGCCCAGCCATTCTGCGACTGCATGTTGGGGCTGAAGGCGGTCCGAGACGCTGCGTCGGACTACTATTTCCGGCTCTCGTTGCGTTCGATCGCCTTGGTCCCGTTTGCCTTCAAAGAGGTTCTCCTTCAGCGCAGCAATCTGCTCATTGGACGAGTTCGCCGGAGGGGGTGTTTATCCGGAAGGAGTGCCTACAAAGGGATAGTTGTGCCGCTGGCGGTGAAGGGTCACGATAAGACAGAGCCTTCCTCGTCGACCGATGCCCGCCAGTTCGGGACGGGCTGGCCACCACTGAAAGTGAAAGCCACGCGCCATGGCCATGGATGCAAAATACAATTCCGAGCCCGTCACTCCCTCGTCACAGGCGGCCCGCCGCAGGGGAATGAAGACCGTCCTGCTTGTCTTGGGGGTCTCCGGGGTCGCCGTCCTGGGAGCGGGAGCGGTCAGAAACTGGCGGCCCATCGAGGCTGCCTCCGGAGCCGTGGCGCAGAAGGTCGAGGCTGCCTCCGGAACCGTGAGACGGAAGGTCGAGGATACCTCCGGAGCCGTAATGGAGAAGGTCGAAGATGCCTCCGCAGCCATGGTGCAGAAGGTCGAGGCTGCCTCCGCAGCCGTGGCGCAGAAGGTCGAGGCTGTCTCCGCAGCCGTGGCGCAGAAGGTCGAGGCTGTCTCCGGAACCGTGGTGCAGAAGGTCGAGGATGTCTCTGGAACCGTGGTGCAGAAGGTCGAGGATGTCTCCGGAACCGTGGTGCAGGGGGTCCAGGATGTCTCCGGAGCCGTGGTGCAGAAGGTGTCTGCTGCTATCGATAGCTGGCAAGAACAACCGGTTCAAGCCATGCCCGAATCCTCCCGTGCGATCGTGTCGGGACCGGATGCGTCGGCCGCGACGTTCGTCGAACGGAGCGCCGTCCCTGCGGTCCCCACTAGTGCCGAGCCCCCCAAAATCCTCAGCACGGGACCGGATGCATCGGCCGCGGCGTTGGTCGAGCGGACCGTCGTCCCTGCCGTCCCCACCAGTGCCGAGCGCCCCAAAACCCTCTGCACGGCGCCAGGCATACCAACCGGAGCCCTGTTCGGCGTCGGCGACCGCCTCAAGGTCGCATTCTACGAGCGCGTCGACGTCGAGGAAGACAAGTGGGGGGGCGCGTCCTCGGCCTTGCACGGCATCCTGCAGCGTCCGGAACTGAGCGGCGAATATATTGTCCAAGAGGACGGCACGATTTCCCTGCCCTTGCTTGGCTCCATTCCGGTCGCCAACCGGTCAACACAACAGGTACAGGCCGACCTGGTGGAAACCTTCGATCAACTACTGGGCCGCAAGGGGCTGGTCAACATCCTGCCGCTGGAGCGCCCGCCCATTTACGTGCTGGGGCCGGTCAAGAATCCAGGCTCGTTCAAGTACGCGCCCGGCATGACGATCCTGCACGCGATCGCGCTGGCCGGCGGACTCGACCGGGCCGAGAGCGAGCCGTGGCAGAAGATCGAAGCCGTGCGTGAGACCCAGAAGCGGAGCGGGGCGATCGATGCCTTGTTGAAATTGCTCGCGCGCGCGGCAGTGCTGAAGGCCGAGCGCGACGGTACAGCACCCACTATCCCGCGCCAGTTGCTTGAACTGGCCGGCGCGACCGAAGCGGCTAACCTGGTCAACGAGCAGAGCGACCGGCGCAAGGCCGTCGCCACGGCCCACAGGGATCGCGAGCGCGCGAACCTGCGTGCGCTGGAGGCGGCCAGGCAGGATGTTGTCGCTTATGGGCGCATGGAGTCGCTCGACAAACTCGTCAAGCTGCGCCAGGAGCGCGTCAACAGCATGCGCACGCTCGTGGACCGCAAAGTTCTCAGCATGACGGTGATGGATCAGATCCAGAGTGAGTTGTCCGACGCGGAACAGCGTCGGCAGGACGCCCTCAACCAATACGCGAGCGCCAAGCAGCGCCTCGCTTCGCTGGAGTCTGAGGTCTTGCGGACCCGGGCCGACCTCAGGAACGATCTGGAGGTCGAGATCGAGACCATCGAGAGCCAGATCGCGGCCAATATGCGCGAGTTGAACGCCAGCGAAGGCGTCCTGTACACGTTGCCGGTGACCCGCGTCCAGTTTGCTAAGGACGCGAACAGCGCAACGTATCAAATCGTGCGGCAATCGGCAGCCGGGCCGGTCAGCATTGACTCTGTCGGGATGACCCTGTTGCAGCCAGGCGACCTCGTCAACATCATCGTGGGCGAAAACGAGCCAAGAGAGCCGGCCGGTTCGCCCGTCCCGACCTCGTCGCCGACCAGCGAGAGCTTGCCGGCCGCGTCCAACCGCAACGATGTCGAGCTTTCCCGCGTGGTGAGGGAGTAGAGGATCGGTTTGATGCCCGGCAAGAGGATTGGTCTGCATGGCCGGTCTCCATGGATGAACTCGTCGGGACGAAGTGGGAAGCGCGAAACGACCACTCGCCGACAGCTTGAACGCTTCAGGAACGAGCATGTCCGCCTCCGCTCAGGAGTTCGGATCATTGGCAAGGTGCAGTGAGATGACATCCAACGGGACACAGGTGCCCATCAAGCGGGATTGGTCAAAGATTTCGGAATTTTGTCACGACCGGCGCGCACGCTCGAGCGGATATTTGCGCTAGCGTCTACACTTCCGGCGCTCCCAAATCTTCGCTTCCAGCGACATGAAGTCTTCACCGAACAGGAAAACCCCGAGTGCTCCATGGACGAACAGCAGCTCGCAGCGAGGATACTCCTGGCATTCCCGCCGCAAGGCGCAAAGGATCAGGAAGATGGCTGTATGTCAGGACCTCTTGATGTCTCAGCCATCGGTGCGGAACCCTATCGTGTGGCTTCAGTAGAACAAGCCATGCGCCAAGATACTGTCATCGACGTTACCGTGGAGGCCTTGCCGGACATCGCGAGACTCGAGACCGTTTGGAGGGAGCTCGAAGCGCGAGCAACTCACTCGTTCTATCTGTCCTGGCTCTGGATCGGAACTTGGCTGCGGCATCTGCCGGGGGGCGCGCAACCACATGTTCTAATCGCTCGGACGTCAAGCAGGATCGTTGGATTGGCGATTATTTGCCGGCGGAGGGCGTGGAGTTTCGGGCGGCATGCGCGGGCGCGTTGGCTGCTCAATGAAACTGGAGATGTTCGTTTCGATCGATTGTTCATCGAGTACAATGATATTCTTGCGGAGCGATCCCTGGCCGATGCCACTCGAGTGGCATGCGTCGAGGCCTTGGCGCATCACTTGCGCCACTCTGACCAACTGGTGCTCTCCGGAATTGAACCGGAGTTCGAGTTGGCCGCTTGTCGCACCGCGGGCCGGGCCGGGTTCCTTACCGAGGTGAAAGCAGAAGATACGGCACGGTGGATCGATTTCGCCAAAGTCCGCCAGAAAGGCGGAAATTACCGCGCCACATTGGGCCGCAATACTCGGCAGGCGGTAAGCCGTGCCATGCGGTTATATGCGGAACGCGGCCCCATTGCGTTCCGGACTATGGAAATGACATCGGAGGCGCTCGCCGCGTTTGATTTGCTCGCCGAGCTTCATCAGGCGCGGTGGGGACGCAAGGGGGCTTTTGCCAATCCGAGCTTCCGTCGATTTCACGAGGAGCTCATTGCACGCGGAGCTCCCACCGGGACCGTCCGCATCTCACGGACGTTGGCTGGGGACCAGACAATTGGGATCCTGTACAATTTCGTGCATGACGGCCGTGTTTACAACTACCAAAGCGGCTTTCTGTATGAGCGCGACGGCCGGCTCAAGCCCGGGCTTATCAGCCATGTTCTGGCTATTGAGGACAGCATCGGACGCGGGGAATGCGGCTACGATTTTCTGGCAGGCTTCTCCGGGCACAAGTCCCACCTGGCCAATGCGGAGCATCCCATGAAGTGGATCGCAATAGGCAGAGACAATCCGGAGCGCCGCATCGAGGCAAAGCTGCGCGGTGCCAAGCGGGTGCTGGGGCGCATTGTTGCCCGGATGAAACAAGCCGCGGCTTGAGGCGTCGGCCAAAAAAGGACCCGCCACTCAATGTCAAGTATTGGTAGCAGGTTCTTGGATATGTGGTCGGCGGGTGCGGGCCTTCGGCAGGCGAGGATCAACAGGAGGTGCGCTTTGTATACGATGTGCGATGTGACCATTGTCGGTGCTGGCCCCTATGGACTGTCGGTAGCCGCACACTTGCGCGGACTGGGCATTGACTGCCGGATAATCGGCAGCCCCATGGAGAGCTGGAAAAGCAAGATGCCGAAAGGCATGCTGCTCAAGTCAGCTGGGTTCGCATCAAACCTTTCTGATCCCGAGCATGCTTTTACTCTTCGGCAATTCTGCATCGAGCACGGCAGTCCTTATGACCATTTGGATCTTCCAATTCCGCTGGAAACATTCTCCGCGTACGGGTTGGCGTTCCAAAAACGCTGCGTGCCGGACGTGGAAGACGAGGAACTCGTTTCCTTGGTTCCGGCTCCAGAAGGATTCGATCTTCGCATGAAGAGCGGGCTATCCTTCAGGACGCGCAAGGTGGTGATCGCAACAGGCCTGACCTATTTCCGCCATATCCCCGAGCTGTTCTCCCGACTGCCCACCGATAAGCTTTCGCATGCCGCTGACGTTCACGACCTCCAAAGATTCGGGGGGCAGCGGGTTGCGGTACTCGGAAGCGGAGCATCCGCAATTGATATAGCGGTGCTCTTGAACGAAGCGCGGGTCGACGTTCAGCTTATCTCGCGCAAGCCGGCCATCATTTACAGTGGTCGGTGGGGAGGCTCAGGCTCGCACCCCGGGCTACGCCGCCTGGCACGTCCCGTTTCTGGAATCGGCCCGGGTTGGAGACATCGACTGTTCGCGGACTGGCCTTGGCTGTTTCGGTATTTTCCCGAGTACTATCGACTTGAAATGGCAGAAAAGTTTCCCTCGCCGTCCGGAGGGGAGTCAATGAAAGATCGGGCAGCAACCATTCCTTTGCTTGTGGGACGCTCGCCGCGGGAGGTGAGATTATCAGAGCACGGAGTACAATTGAAACTACTCTCCATGGACGGCAACGCTCACGTCGTCGAGGCAGATCATGTAATCGCGGCGACGGGATATAAGGCCGACGTGCGTCGTTTTCCTTTCTTAAGCTCTTCAGTTGTCGAACAGCTGCGTCTTGTCGGAAAAACTCCCAGGCTGTCCACGAATTTCGAGTCGTCCATCCCGGGATTGTATTTCGTCGGGCATGTATCGACTACGACGTTTGGACCGGTCATGCGTTTCGTGTTTGGCACCGGCTTCACCTCTCGCACGATATCAAGGCACCTAGCGAGCCTGCGGCCTAGGCCGTGGCGAGCGGGGCAGCATCGGCCCACTGTGCCGACAACTTCAGCCGGAAATGTGGACGCTCGCCTTGAACCAATCAAGGGAAGTCAGTCTTCTCGCTAGGATTGGGGCTATCATGCCTAGTCACGTGATAAATCCGCGGCAACACACTCTAGCAGCCGATGGCGCACCGACACCCGTGGTCTTAGGAGGAGGAATAAACGGCCTGTCCGCTGTACGCAGCTTGGCTCAAGCGGGACTGCGGCCGATTGTAGTAGTTGAGACAAGGTATGATGTGTCAGCTGTATCGCGGTATGCCCAAAGAGTTATTGTTTCGACATTTAACGGCGAAGAATTCGTGGAGGAACTAGTTAGATTGCGAGAAGTAATGCCTCAGAAAGGTGTGATAATATTTGCCGATGACCGTCCACTTTTGACTGTGTCACGGTACCGTGACCGTGTAGCTCCCTGGTTCAGCTTCCAACTCCCACTCCACGAACTGCTGGTCGACTTAACGCTGAAGGAGCCATTTTTTCGTTTGGCCGAGCGCGGTGGCTTTCCGGTGCCAAGAACCCTCTTGGCGCAGAACCATGGTGACTTGATTGGCCTGCGTGACCTTCGGCCTCCGTTGTGCGTGAAGCCAAACAGCCGTTCCCCGGCGTATGATGGCTCGTTCAAGAAGGCCTATCGCATCGAAACCCAAGCCGATGCTCGGTTGCTCTGCGAGCGAGTGCTGGACGCGGTGGGGGAGGTGATTGTTCAGGAGTGGATTGAGGGGTCGAATGACTCCATCTACTTTTGCCTGTGCTATCTGCGCCCGGGTGCTTCGGTCGCCTTTACAGGCCGCAAAGGCCGTTCCTGGCCACCTCAAATCGGCGTAACCGCTAGTTGCTGGGCGGCGCCGGAAGTCGCCGAGGAATTGGAGGATCTGACAATCCGTTTCTTCCGATCAATCGGTTTGACGAACGGGTTCGCCAGCATGGAATTCAAGCGCGACCAGCGTGACGGTGTATTTCGATTTGTTGAGCCAACCGTTGGCCGGATCGATGGGCAGGTGGAGATCTCCGCCCTTTGTGGCGTCAATCTCTGTCATGTCGGCTATTGCGACGCCGCCGGGCAGCCACACCCACCATTAGAGCTTGATCCGACGCACGTCTGGCGCGATGAATTCAGGGATTTCATCTCGGCCCGGCTCCTTGGCGCCGGCTGTTTCTATCCGCCGAGTCATCGGATTCACAACGCCTACTGGCGCTGGGACGATCCAGGTCCGGCGCTACTGGAGTCAGCCAAAGCCGCGAAAGAAACGCTGCGCCGTGTGATCTGGCGCGCTATCAAAACTGAACCGATTTCAACATACCGAAAAGAACAATCAGAGTTTAGGTGCTGATTGGCTCAGCGTTATCCCGACTCGCCGGTCAACAAAGAGGCGATCCGCAAGAGCGCTCAAACGTAGGCATCTGCCGAAGGCCGCGGATAGTTCGTTGCACGCGCGGCACGACGGCCCGCCAAAGTGCTCGACGCCGACGAATCCGATCGCGATGGCCCGCAGGCTCGCCGCTGCCAACTACAACTTCGGCCAGCTCCTGCGTTGGCTCGCAGAGCTTTTACGTGCTTTGATCCGGACGTTCGTCAAGACCGGCGCAGCTCGGCAACTCGCTTGAATCAGAGCTCAAGCGCTTTCTTCAGAGACGACTATCGCTGCGCGCCCTTGTAGTAGGCAATGATGTCCTTCGGTTTCATTGCACGCTCCGAACGGCGGCCAAGAAAATAGACTGCGCTCGCGCCGTCGGCTGCATATCCCGGCTGGGAGAGTCTTTCGAAATGACGAAGCCAGAACAGCCCCGTGGCCGCCATCGTGCCGATCTTATAACTCCCAAAAAGAGAGCCGACGAAGTAGCGGATGGACCAGAGCATCACAATCGCGGGGCCACGCGTAATGCCGCCGTCGATCTCGTCAAAATGGCGGAACAGCCAACGATGTCCGCTTGGGGTGAAACGGGTGAAATCGTAGGCCCCCTCGTGGACTTGCTGCATGAAGGGCGTCTCTGCATAGACCACCCCGTCCGCGACTAAAACACGATGAATCTCGGCGACGACCTGCTCGGGCGTTAGAACATGCTCCAGGACGGCTTGGACCCAAACGCCGTGGATCGCACCCGAGGCCAACGGAAGCTGATGCCCATCCGCGATGATCAAGGTGAGGTCGGATTTGTAAATATCCGTTCCGATTAAGCTAAGATCGCGGTCTCGATAAAGCGCTTCCGCGTCGCTGCCGATTGTGCCGCCTCCGATGACCAGGATGGTGGGATGGGCATCAAGGTGCTTCGCCTCGGCGATGAAGCGGTCGGCATTCGCGGCGGTCGGGCCGGCGGATCGCCAGAAGAAGCCGTGGATCTTCTGGAGAAAGCCCGCGCTGCGTTCCTTGTAAGAGCTACCCCCGGTAAGTTGCACCTCCTCCCGGCACAGGACGGAGTTGTCGAAGTCAACCAGTACAGGAATGCCGTCGAGAGCCGGAAATCCAGCTTGCGACATTTCGCAATCGGCGGCCTGGCATACGAAGGCTCGTGCTGGCGCACCCGCCTGAACAACCGCAATGCCGGATTTACAGCGCGGGCAGCGCAATAGCCCATGGGGGAGTAACTTGGCTGTCGAGTCCACCTTGCCTCCAGTTGCTAGCAAGTGCTGGCGGTTGAATCTTCATCCTGGTTCGGCCCGGAAGCCTTCACTCGGACGCGCGCACAGGAGCCCCCCATTTGGGAGATGCGAGCCTCTATTTTCTGCCGCAGGCGGCAACACCAAGCGGACGTGTACGCCGCAGCCGTTACCATGATCACCACGGCCGGGATTGCCTCTCTGCTGCGACTGGTTTGTTGTTCCTTCTGCAAATTCTCTGGACCTTCGGAGGCAGGCTGTTTTCCATCCAGTTGCCGTCGATAACCCTGCACCATGAGCGGTTTCCTCAAGTCTGGAGCGGCGACGCGGTCGGGCTTTCGTGTACAGGCCCGGCGGCAGAATTCAGTTTCGTCGCAAAGGCCAAAACGAGAGCCGCACATGCACCCTCGACGCTGACGGCGAGCGTCCAGCCTAGGACCAGGCCTTGAAGTCCATCAAGCTTCGCCCCCGCGACCACGAAGCACAGCTCCAGCAATCCTCCAAGCGCGAACCAGCGAGATGCCTTGCGCATCCTGTCGCCCAGCCGCGCCAGCGTGCAGGCATGAAATTTGAGCGTTGATCCCAACAGGCTGAAGCCGAGGAAGCGCAGGCTCGAACCGGCGATCTCAGAATAGGCCGGATTGAAGACCGCAAGGATCTCTTGCGAATAGATGAAGACAAAGACGGCGCAAGCCAGCGAGAAGAGCAATGACGCCATGAGCGACACAAGGAAGTCGTGTCTGGATTGTTTCGGGCTCGCTCTGACCACGGGAAACAGGATCGTGGCCATGGCTGCTGGAATCAACGAGGCCATGGAGACCAGCATCCACAACGGCACGAAGGCGGCATTTGTGATCGGCGACAGGAGAACCAGCACAAGGTAGGGCATGATGACGATCGGGGCCTGCAAGGCCACATCGAGCGAGTAGTGGTCGAACACCTTGCGTCGGAGCGTATGGAGCAGCTGGAAATCGGGGGTCCCGACGAGGCGACGCGCACCGCCTCGGGTCAAGAGATCGACGCCGATACAGGACGCCAGCAAGCCGGCCGCCCAGGTCAGAAGAAGCGCTGCATTGGAGGCGTAGCCGGCGGACGCGGCGGCGGCGATCAGCATCAGCTTGATCGTGGAGAACAGCACTTGCCTGATCATCTTGCTGCTGCTGCGCAGGTTGCCCATGAACGCCTGATCGGCCACAATGCCGAGAACGGTCAGGCCGCAGCCGAGAACGAACGCAATACCCTCGAGCCAGCCGCGGATCGGGCCGGTCGAGCTGTTGAGGTACGCCTCCCCGAAGACAAACAACAAGGCCAGGCCGACCGCCAGCGCGACCCCGACGGATGCTGCAGCGGCCACGAGGCCGCGCTCCTTGCCGGGATGCCGTACCATTTCACCCATCAGCAGGGTCCCGAGCCCGGCCTCCCCCAGCAGGCCGAAGAGCGCCATCACGGACAGGAGGGCGGAGGCGTTGCCGATCACCTCCGGCGCAAACAGCCGGGCCGCGAGCCACCAATAAACAAACCCAAGACCGGCCGCTGCAATCGTTCCGATCGCCAGAGCGCCGGTATTCATGACTAGCGTTGCGCACATTCGAAGCTCCCGGCGCACGCGAATAATGGCCATCCCGGCGAGATCTACCTGCAGGCATGATGGCTCTCCCGAGCCTTGCTGCGCCGGCACCGGGGACCTGCTGGCCGCGGTGCGCAGGACGTCCTGATAGACCTGCTCGATCCGGGTCACGACCGCTCCGGCCTTGAGGCGTCCAACCCTGGCGAGGCTTGTCGCCTCCAGGCGGGCCAGCAAGGCGCGGTCCTCCAAAAGTGTCTGCATTGCGTGGGCCAGGGCATGCGCGTCAGCTGGGGGCACGAGAAGCCCTGTTTCGCCATGATCGATGAGATCCGGCATGCCGCCGACATCGGTTGCGACGACAGCCTTGCCTGACGCCATTGCTTCCATAATGACCGTTGCGCAGGCTTCGGGCCCGACCGATGGCAGCACGCCGAACAGTGAGCGCCGCCATGCATGCATGATGGCGGAATGCGGCCACGTAGTGAAGACTCGGACATTCGGCGGAAATTCGGTTGGCGTGTCGGCGACATGGCGCCCGATCAGGACCAGCTGCGGCGCCCGCTCCAGGCCGGCATAGGCTTGCAGGAGAACGTCAATGCCCTTGAGCCGCATCATGTCGCCGACGAACAAGATGAATCCATCCCCGGGTAGCTCCCGCAGGCAGGGATCTTCCGGGCCAAGCAGCCCGACATCGTCGGGCACGAAGTTGGGGATGACCTCGTAAGGGGCGCGGCCTTTGGTGAGTCCGGTGTGACGCGCCACCGCGTGGCTCACCGCGATGAAGCGGTCCACTACACGCCGAGCGGCGAAGCTCGACGCCCAGTTGCCCATGGTGGTCGCGGCTGCCTTCACGGCGCCGTAATGCCCTGTGGCGCAGGGCAGGCACTTGGCCGGCGTTGGGCCACTGCAGAGATGGGCGCCCAAGTGCATGAAGTTTTTCTTGGCGCAGACAAGGCCGTAATCGTGGAGCGTGACCACGAGGCGTGCCCCGCTCAGACTTTTGAGCGGCAGGAAGGACGCGTAGATCCAGTTATGGGCGTGGACGATGTCCGGCCTCTCCTGGGCGACCAGCCGCTTCAGGGCTAGCACCAGTTCGGGATCCGGGAAAGGTGGTGCGTGGCGGCGCTCGGGATCGGTGTGGAGGCCTGACAGACGCTGGAGCGTGCCGCGCAGGCGGTGCACGCGGACCGCGCCGTCCAGCTCGGTTTCGGGCGATCCGGGATGCGTCAAGGTCCCGACGCTGACATGATGGCCCCGCTGCGCCAACGCCGCGCCGAGGTTGCGGACGTGTCGCTCCTCTCCCCCGATCACCGGAGGATAGAACTGCGACAGTAGCAGGATGCGCATGGTCGAGCCTCGTTTTCAGATGCGCGGCACCAGCGTCGAAACGCGGCGATAGAGTCGGTTGTCTTCCGGCCGATAGAGCCGGGCCTCCGCCTTCTGCGGGGTAGCCAAAATGGACACCGGGATCTCCCGCGCCCACGTCTCGCCCGGCGCGATGGTGAGCAATCGGAAGACGGCGAACGGTTGCCCGTCGAGGGTGATTTCCAGGTCGAATCGCTGAGCTTGGGTCTCAGCGCTCCTGATGCCGACGGTGATCCGGCCGGACTCGCCACTGGCCGATGGCAACAACCAGAGCTCGGTGTATTTGAATTCCCGGTAGGTCGCTTCGTCCCGGACGGCCAACGCATAGGCTCCGGTCGCCACAAGCACCGCTAGGATGAGCGCGGCGCCCTGCCAGAGCCGCACCCGCACCGGAGCCGGCCAGGCTGGCAGATCGGGAGTGTCGCGGCGGCCGGCGGCCACCAACGCCGCGGTGGCCGTCACGGCCCAGAACCACAGCGCCCAGCCGAGCGGCGTAAGGAAGCCTGCGGCGTTCAGGGCAAAGCCCCCGGCAATGCCGGCGGCGAGGCTTGCTCCGACAGCGTAGACGAGGTGTTGCAACGCGGAGGTGGTCCTGATGCCAATGGCCCGCAGCACCGTGTGGCCCGAGACGAGGAACACCATGGGCGCGCCCAGGGCAGTACGGAGGAGCACGCTGTCGCTGACCGCAACGGCCGCCACCGCAGCCCCCGCCCACAGGCACGCGGCCAGAAGGTCCCGCTTGCTACAAATTCTCATGCAATCCCCTCACGTCATAGATGACAATCCAGCCGTTGTCGTAGATGCGGGCGACGCCCTTGACGTCATTGAACTTGAGCAGCGCTGCGCCCGAGAGCGGCGTTCCCTGCTGCCCTTGCCACGGCTGAAAGTAAAAGCCGAGCACCGGCGGAGCCGTGGTCAGGCGCAGGTCAATCAGCAGGAAATCGATGTCGCTTCCCGCCAGGGCCCAAAACTCGTCGGGCCCCAATGTCTCGGACTCGAATATGCGCGCGGGATCGATCCCTTCGACGATAGTGACCCTGACGTCCTGCCGGCCATAGCCCGCGAGCAAAAGGCGGTTGATGCGGTCGGTGGTGAAGCGGTTGCCCGCACCAAGCCATTCCTTGGCCCAGCGTGCCGTTTCGATCCCCATCGGCTCGATCGATTCCTGATCTGCGGAGACCCTGTAGCGCCCATGGATCGGACTAATTGAAGAGCTCGTGACGCCGCCCAGGACGATGACCGCCAGAGCAACGGCCGGTGCGACGCGGCGCCACCCGCGTGGCGTGCGGCCCTGCCAGAAGTGGACGATGCTCACCGCGACGACCAGCCCGACGGCGATGAACACGAACGTTCCCATGCGGTTGCCGATTTCCCATCCAGCGATGGTCAGTCGGAAGGCGACCGAGACTGGAAGCCCGAAGGCCAGCAAGCTGAGGAGCACGAGGCGGCTGTCGCGCCAGCGGCGTTTAAGAATGTCCTGGATCGGACGCCAACCGGAGCGCGGACCACTCGGCGCTGCCATGGCCAGCGACCGAAAGAATCCCGTTGCCAGTCCGAGTGCCACCAGCAGGAGCGCCAGCAAGGTGGTCAGCCGCATGTAGAGGGCCTTGTCCGGCGCTCCGAGGTGCTCCGACCGCGGGGTGGGCGCGCCCAGGATCTTCCCGAGCAATGTGTCGAAACCGGACTCGATCACCGGGCCGAGATAGCCTGTGAGAGGGATGCCACGGGCCTGCACCCACAGGGACGGCAGGGCTATGGCGAGGATCGCCGCGAGGCCGACGGCAATGCTGGTCTTGATCCGCAGGGGGTCGTGCCGGCGCAAGGCCTCGAGGGCCGCCAGCGCTCCGAAATAGATGGCGGCGAAGGCGGCCGAGAGGTGATGTGTGACCGCCAGGCTTGCCAACAGCAAGGCTATCAGCCCGAGCGACTTCAGCCTCGGTCGCCCGACGAGATCCTTGGACGCTGCTTCGACCGCGAAGGTCAGCACGCACAGCACGATGCCAAGGCTCTCGTAGGAGAACATCGAATCGAACAGGAAGAAGGTTGAGCAGCCCATATAGGCCAGACAGGCGATGGCCGAGATACGCGGCGATCCGGCGATGCTCTCGAGGAATAGAAACAGGGCACCGATGAACGTCCCCTTGAGGATGACCAACAAGAGCGTCCCCGACACAAACAAGGGAAGTCCCGTCAGATCGACGATCGCCGTTGTCAGGATTTCCAGGGCGGGATACGTTGGCCCGATCGGGAAAAGCGGGTTGGAAAGGAACAGCCGGCGGGCCGTGACGAGATCCTCGGCCGAGATCCAGTGCAAGACCTCGTCATAACCGCTGAAGCTCGTCGGGGAATAGACTATCTTGCAGTAGAACAGGGCTTCGGCAAGCAGGAAGAGCAGGAACAGGCGCTCACCACGGGCTGTCGTCGGCCAGGCGATGCGAAGGCAGGTCGGAGCGACCAGAAGGACGACACCGGACCAGAAGAGCGGCGGCGCCACGTCATAGCCCCGGCGTCCGGCCGCGTGCCCGGCCACGACCAGGAGCACAGCCGTGGCGACCGTCAGGCACAGAACCGCGATCCATCCGGAATTGGCGCGTTGCGGCGGGTCACCGGCGCTGCCGCCGCGAAGGTCGGGACCGATAACGGCCGAGACGAATCGTATCCCGGCCTGGAGCGGGTTGATCCTGGTTCCTGCGGTGAAATGAGCCGGCGTCATCAGCGTCATGCCCTCCGCACAGGAGGCCACGACGTCGCGCCGCCGGGGGGCAAGCGGACCGTGGATCGGCTGCCCAGGACATCACAATAAACGTTGCTCAGCGCTTGCGCGCAGGCATCCCAGTCCGGCAGCGCCAAATCCGGGACCTGCCGATGGGCCTTCAGTTCTTCGGCCATGGCGGCGGCCAGCTCTCCAGGACCGGCGTTGCGCGGAATCGCCCGGCACAGGCCATTGGCGGCCAGCTCCCCCAGACCGGACGTGTTGCTGACGAGGACCGGACGGCGCAGCGACAGGGCTTCCATCACGGCGATCGGATGGGCTTCGTATTCGCTGAACAGCACGAATAGCGCGGCGCTCGCCAGGAGGTCAGCCATTTTCTGCCGGTCGGATCCGGGGATGCTCGCGATAGTGACCCGCTTCTCGAGGCCGAGTGTCGCGACGAGGCGCCGCAATTCTCCCTCATACGGGCCTGTTCCGACGACATGCAGTCGCGCGTCTGGCACCCGGCGGATCAGTTCGGGCAAGGCCGCAATCGCCCGGTGGTGGCCCTTGTAGCGCTCCAGCCTGCCGCCCGAGACGATCAGGTGCGGATCGATCTTAACGCTGGGGCTCGCAGCGGGCATTGCGGCACCGTTCGGGATGACGACAAACCGCTCCCGCGGCAGGCGCATCCTAGCGCTGAAGAAGTTGGCCTCGAATTCGGAGACGCCGATCAGCCGCGCGGCCCGGGCCACCAGCGGCCGAAGCAGCGCGTGCTGGGTGCCGCGCACGGCGTTGCGCAGCCGGGAGGAATGTCCGCCGCTGTGGAAGGTCAGAATGAACGGCACCTCCCCGCGGACCGCCGCGAGCAGCCCGATCGGCACCACGAAGGTGCTGTAACCTTGGAAATGGATCATATCCCAAGCCCCGCGCCGGATCGCGGTATAGATGCCAGGTGCCACATAGAGGTCCAACTCCCTCGGCCAGGCCGGCACGCGCTGCAGGTGCATGCCGCTCACCTCCTCCTCCACCGGCAATTCCCCCGAGGGATCGGTGGTGAGCACATCGACCGTGTGGCCACGCGCCGCCAAGCGAGGACCGACCTCCTGGATGTGAGTTTCGATACCGCCCATGAACGGATAGCAGCGAGCGGCAACCATCAGGATTCGCATTCGGGGCTTATCCACCGGCATCATAGGCTTTCGCATTTCGCCTGTGCTGTTCGTGCAGCCTTTCGCGCAGGATGGTCTTGAGAACGCGCCAGCCGTCCGGGATGGCGCGCAGATGGCTCACACCGCTAATGCGCGAAGCCTCGAAACTCGCCACCTCGACGATGATAAGGTGGTTCTTCAAAGCCCGCACGTTGATGAGGGTCTCGATCTCGAACCCATCGCAGTCACAGTTCAGCGTGGCGACGTGCTTGGTCCAGAAGGCTATATATCCGTAGCATAGATCGGAGAACAAACCGCCATAGAGCAGCCGCACCATCAGGGTCAGCCCCCAGTTGCCGAGCATTCGGAACAGCGACATGTCGTTGGTGCCGGCGCCTTGGAGGAAGCGTGAGCCCTTGACCAGATCCGCACCGGCCATCAGCGCACTGACAAAAACGATCGCCTCCTCCGGGACCATGGAGCCATCGGCGTCCAGCATGACGATGATGTCGCCTGTGGCGGCCAGGAATCCCGCTTGCAATGCGGCGCCCTTGCCCCGCCGGGGCTCCATGACAACCTTCACGTCCTCGCGCAGGCGGCGCGCGACCGCGACTGTGTCGTCCGTCGAACGACCGTCCACGATGATGATCTCGTGCGCCCAGTTGGGGATGCGCGGTAGAAGCCAAGGTAGGTTCTCGGCTTCGTTGAGCGTCGGGACGATAAAGCTGACTCGGGGCAGAGTCAGCGACCGCCGCAGCGCGACGCTGATTGGGTCAGGCGTCGACACGGCAGCGCCGCGGGCGACGATGCTGGAGACAGGGGCATTCATGGCAGCACGGTGCGGTCGAGCCGTCGGACCAGCGGCGAAGGTTGGAAGCGAGCCAGGACTGCCGACAAGTCTCGGGCGAGAGGACGGGGCCCGGACCGGAACCGGCACGTGGGACCGAAGCCATTCGCGGCGGAGGGACCGATGAAATCCAAAATCCGGTGCTCCACACTGCGCGCACGCAAATGCGCCGCCAGCGACAAGCCGTAGGTGCCAGCTTCGATGGCAGCGACATCCCCGGATGTGCTTATTCTAAGCATATGCGGACTCCACGACATGATGAAACAAATATGAGATGAAATAAAAATGAGCGATGGAAAGAGATTTCCCCTCTCTGGAAAGAGACTTCCCTCTCTTCGTCTGAGCAATGCGAACATTACTAAGAACATTACTAATGGGGCTCCGCAATGGAAAGCACAATAGATGGTTAGAAAGCACAATAGGTGATTAGCTCTTTGTGATTATCCCTTCAGGGTGGTTCCGGCCCAAACGCCAGCGCAGATGATACGGCAGCGGCACCGATCACCTTCAGCAGCTACGCTGGCAGGGCTGCCAAACCCGTAGGTCCGACCTCTGGAGCCGACAACATCGCAATGCCTTTAACGCCAGCGATGACAATCATCGACCCGCGGCCGGATCTCGAGCGACAGTCTCTACCAAGCGAGCGGTGCAGCATGCAGCGAAGGTCGCCGGCGCGATGAACCTCGCGCGCAACGCCGACATTGCCACTGGCCAGAAGCTGCGACGTGCAGGTTGGCTCGCTCCTTCACTCGGCCGTGATTTCCGAGCTACCACTTGTTCTGTGTCCGAGAAGGGTTGAGCGCGCCCGGCCCTTCGCAGGGGGTACCTTTCGCTAGGCCAGCTGGCTACGGGTAGCTAAACCGGACGCGAGACCGGCCAGGAGAGGTGCTGCCCGTGCGGTCCCGAGACCGGCGGATCGGATACAAGCAACCGATACGAGGTCGTGACCTCTCGTAGACCCCCGATATGACCGAACAAGTCGATCACCTCCAGGCCGGACCGCCGGTTGTAGGTGTGGCACCCGAACGCTCCGGACCGAATGCGACCGACCGGTGTCTGGGCAAATTCCGACTCGCCGAGCGCATCGATCCGGCAGAACGTCACCGCGCCGCCATAGCCGCGCGCGCAGTCTTGGACCGGGCGTAGCGTCCGTCCGCCGTGTCGGATGACGGCGCCTGCAGGGCGGCTGAGCGTGGCATCGAGCAGGACGGGGTTTGCGGCATGGGGCGTCCAGGACCCGGTCAGGCTCTCGGCACGGTAGAGGCTGAGGACATCCCAGGACGTGGACCTCCACAGCCTTGGGCTGACGAAAAACCAGAAGCCACCCTTGTGGCAGAGCGGCGTGGTGTCGTAGCCCTCGATGCCCTCGATGAGGCAGGCCTCCCGCGTCCACCGGTAAGGGAATTCCACGGCCCTGTAGAGGCTGATATTCTTGGCCGCCCCCGATTCGGGGATCATCCAGATCTGCCCATCCTGCTCGAACACGAACGGGTACGAGAGGTGATGCGGTTCCTCCAGGACGATCTGGGGTGCGCCGGCGGTCCCGTTCCGGTTCGCTGTCACGACTGCAATGCACCCCCGTTTCTTCGAGTAGAGGTACTGTTCGACAAAGATGAAATCCTGCCCCTGGTGCCGGAACGGGAACGGGTCGGCAAGGTAGCTGTCGGTGTCCCCGGTAAGCACCCGGAATGCTGCGTCGCCTTTGTCGAGCAAGCTCGCCGATTCGTCGAAGCGCCAGCCAATCCCCCACCTCCTGCCGCCTCTCGCCAGGATGTCCAAGAACCTGATTGCCTTCGATGTCACTGTGCGTGTCGCTCTTGCAAGGGCCGGAAGCGCGCCGAGCGAAGGCACGGCCGTGCGTGGGCCGGAGACACCGGACGCGGCTGAACCGGTTTCCTCGCGCAAGGCTTTTAGGATCAGCGCCACAGCGCAGGAGAGGACGCTATCGAGGCTGGCTGCGAACACTTCACGATCTACACGGGCCGGACGCGCCATCCACGGCTGCGACGGCCGCGCCGTGTCGTGCAGGTCGACGAGAGGGTCCTGATCATTCGCCAAGGCCGCCATGACTCCGATCTCGCCGGGTACGCCGTTGAAGAGCGGCGTCAGCACGCGCCGCCCCGACGGGAGGGGCTCCTCTCCGCTCAAATCGATCACCACGTCCACTTGGTCGGCCAGAGGCGGCGGCAGGGATCGCAGCGCCGCCTCGACGGGGTCGGTGGCGCCGTTGACACGTAAGCCATAGACTAGTCGTTCGAGTTCGAGCAGCAGGCGGAAGATCAACGGCAGCGGGCGGCAGCCGGTCGCGAAAGCGCAGGAGATATCGTTGCCGGGCACTTCAGCAAGCGCCTCTGCCAGCCACAGATGCCAGCGCAGCGGCCGCGACGGATCGAGACTCAAGCAAATGCGCATTGTGTTCTCACGGCGGCTTCAACAAGACGACAGCTTTGACGAGAACCACCTCGAGCGAGGCGCCTTGCCAGCTGTCGGCGGGCCCGCGAGCCAGGGAGGGAGATAAAAAGCCACAGCGCTCGCCACAGCGCGAGAATACTTCCCACCTGCTACTACCGCGGGGACTCGCCAATACGAGGAGCCGAACTCTTGGTTGGGAGCGATGTCTGACAGCACGGGTCCATACTCGAGCGACCGGAATCGGCTAAGCACCACTATGCCCGAACGACGACGGGCCGTGCGAGGTCAGAGGAGGTAATCCTTCGGGGCCGTTGCACTCGGCGCCCGGTGAGAGCCACATGCCGGGATGATTGTCGACTGGCAACGAGTGAAAAGTGAGCTGCGCAACGCCGGACTGCGCGTGCTGGTGTTCGCGTTGCTATCTGTTCCGGCAGCCGTGAGCGCCGCGGACAGCTTGTCGGCAACGTCCTTCATCAAGACCTCGGGCACGGAGTTTACCGTCGACGGCAGGCCGTTCTTCGTGACCGGCGTGAACAACCACTATTTGACCTACGGGTCGCAGGATGAGGTCACCCGCGTTCTCGAGGACGCGGTGGCGATGGGCGCCAATGTGGTTCGCATCTTCCTCCAGCCGGTGATCGGGTCGCCAGACGGAAGCATCGCGACGATCTGGAACTGGCGGCTCGAGGCCGATGCCGGCGATCTCGCGAGCGCTGGCTGGACGAGTTGCTGATGCCCTACGCCGATCCGCGCGTGCTTGGTGCCGGGCGGCCGCCTCGAGGCTCTGTGGCGCAAACCTCGGCCCTGGTGGTCTTAATGCTGAAAACAGGTTTCCGGGTGGGCCGAATCCAGCGCGTGGAAGCCTGGCTTGTCAAAACCAAGACCATCGCACCGTTTATCGAAGAGTTTGGGCCGACATTGGCAGCTCAAGTCGGGAGAATTCGTGGATGCGTATCTTGATGCGTGCGCAATCCTATCTGCCGATTGGCGGTGGCCAAGAGGGCCACGTCCGGAAGCTAAGTATCGATGGCGCCCGCCGCGATCATGACGTTGCCGTTGCCACAACCGATCAGCCTGGATCGAAAACCGGGCAGACCGAGGATCACGTCTGCAGCGAACACCGGCAGGTCCCGCCCTCCCCCACGATCTCAGTGATCATTTGTGCCTACACCGTGGACAGATGGGAGCTGATGCTTCAGTCGGTGGCGTCGGTTCAGGAGCAGACCTTGCAACCCTGCGAGATCATCGTATGCATCGACCATAATGAGACCCTTTTCCACCATTGTGCCGCGTACTGGGCTGACTTCGCCGCATCCACCCCTCCGATACGGGTGATCCAGAACAAGTACGACGGGCACCTGGGGTCGGCCCGAAACACGGCAGCCGAGACAGCTGCCGGAGACATCGTGGCGTTCTTGGATGACGATGCAGCGGCCGACAAGGACTGGCTCGCGATTCTCACCGCCCCGTACCAGGATGAGCGCATCGGCGCCGTCGGCGGGCGTCCGATGCCGGTTTTCAAGGCTGGCCGCCCGGCCTGGTTCCCCGTGCAGTTCGACTGGGTGTTCGGATGCGCTTATGACGGCCTCCCGACCAGCCGAGGCCCTTTGGCTCATCTCATAGGAGCCAACATGTCGGTCCGGCGGACCCTCCTCGAGCAGGTGGGAGGGTTCCACTCCGACAATCACGACGACATGGACATGTGCCACCGCGTGGCGCACATCAAGGGCAGTGCGGCGGTCATTTACGAACCGGCGGCGACCGTCCGCCACTTCGTACCCGCCTCACGGGCGACTTGGAAGTACTTTTGGCGCCGCTGCTTCTTCGTCAACAAGGGGAAGGTCGAGGCCTTCGCCCAGATGGGCGACGCCGCCACACTGAGTGCAGAGGCCCGCTTCGTCTGGTACGCACTGACCAAGGGCGTACCGCGGGGGATTTCGCAAGCGGCCAAGGGTGATGCCCACGGGCTGGCCCGGTCCGCGGTGATAATCGCTGGCGTGGGGCTGGCCACGGCAGGCCACGTCGCCGGCCGGATCGAACTGGCGCGGCGAATGCGCCGGCAGCGCCAACAGGCAACCAAGCAGATGCTGGACACAGCCGCGCAAGCCGGTGGGCGAGGGAAATAAATGCCGTCTTCGATAATCATTGGTTCGGGTCCAGCTGCAGCCGCCGCCGTGTTGGCGCTGTCCGAGAAGCCGGATGAGAAGATAACCGTGTTCGATCCGGGCACAGTGCTGGACGCGGAGACGCAGGAGGTAATCTCCAGGCTGTCCAAGCTGCGTGTCGGCGACTGGGATGAGGAGGACGTCCGCCGGGTCAGCCTGCAACCCAAGCAGGTCCGGTCCGATTCGCTGCCGGAAAAGAGAAGCTATGGATCCGATTTCCCGTTTGTCAACAAGGGCCAGCTCGACGGCGTCCACTGCGAGGGTAGAGTCAACTCAGCTGTCATCTCAAGCGCCTACGGGGGGTTCAGCAATGTCTGGGGGGCCCAGATTATGCCCTTCAGCGCCGCCACGTTCAAAAGATGGCCGTTCGGCTTCTCGGATATGCAAGAGCACTATCGGACCATCCTGGGTCACATTCCTTTCGCTGGAGAGTCCGACGATCTCGAGGAGTGGTTCCCGCTCATCGGATCCCCGGACCCCCTTCCGCCCCTGGCACCGCGGACGCAGATGGTCCTGGCCAACTACGACCGGCACCGCGATCGTGTGCGCTCCACAGGAATAGCGATAGGCCGCGCCCGGCTCGCCTTCTCAGCGCCCGAATGCCAGCCCTGCGGCCTGTGCATGACCGGGTGCCCGCGGTCGCTAGTCTTTTCGGCCTCGCACAGCTTCGACCGCTTTAGGCGCAGCGGGAGGATCGACTACCACAGCGGGCTGCTCGCGGTGCGAGTCGACCAGGAGGCCGACACAGCCATCGTGGAGGCCCGGGATCTGTCCAGCGGCCGGATCCAGCGATTCACAGCCGACCGGATCTTTGTGGGCTGCGGAGCAATTGGGACCACTCGGCTGATCTTGGGCTCGCTCGGATCGGACCAGCCGGTACATCTTTCGGAATCGGCTCAGTTCATTCTTCCAATGATATCCGTGAAGCCGACCCCCGACCCACGTATAAGGCCCGAGTTCACGCTCAACCAGTTCAACATGGTCATCGCCCGGGACGATGAGGGCTTCGATGTCTCACAGATTCACTTCTATCCGTTCAACCAGGCGTACTACGATGCGCTACCCGGCTTCCTCCAACACCGCGCCGCCGCCTTCGCGACGCATCGGCTCCTGAGCCGGTTGACGGTAGGCCTGGGCTACTTGCCGTCCTGGGCATCACCCAAGATCCGGGTCACCGCCCGGGTGCCCGCAGCTCCTGACGAGCTTCCCCAGATCACGCTCACTTCGGAGGGCTTCAGCGGGGCCAAGGCCAGGGGCAAAGACGTGCCTCTGATGCTCTCTGACGTAATAAAGCGGATTTGGAGGGCGGCACCTTACCTTGACTTGTGGCCAATCACGCGGAAGATGCTGTGGTCGGGCGGGG
Source organism: Mesorhizobium sp. M0894 (assembly GCF_040319725.1). Taxonomy (NCBI): domain Bacteria; kingdom Pseudomonadati; phylum Pseudomonadota; class Alphaproteobacteria; order Hyphomicrobiales; family Phyllobacteriaceae; genus Mesorhizobium; species Mesorhizobium sp. M0894. Next base: position 46,143 of record NZ_JAMYOG010000026.1, read on the forward strand.
CCAAGAGCTACCACTTTGGCGGCAGCTTTCCCCACGCCAGTGAGCCGGATACTGGAAATGCTACGACAGACCGCCTCGGGCGGCTGGCGCGCTGGGACCGGATCCATCTTATCGACGGGTCCGTTTTCCCAAATGTTCCAGCTACTACCTTTACCCTGACGGTGATGGCCAATTCTCATCGCATCGCCTGCGAAGCGATGGAACTGAAGGGTTGAGCGTTCAATGCGGATCGGCATCACGGGAGCTAACGGGTATGTCGGGACCATCCTGCGTGCCGCCTTCGCTGAAGAAGGGCATGAGGTCATCGCGTTCGCCCGTCCGAACCGGGTGACCTCCGAATCTGCCGCCGCAACGGTCGGCGTCGGCGAGTGGCGCCCATACGAGATCGAGCGCCCGCCGTCGGCGGCCGCATTCAGCGACCTAGATGTGCTCATCCACGGTGCATGGGACCTGACTCTCGTCAGCGCCGGCGATGTGTGGGGTGTCAATGTGTCCGGGTCGCAGCACCTCCTCCGCAATGCCGCCGACGCAGGGGTTCGCCGGGTCATTTTTATCTCCTCGATGTCCGCTTATAAGGGAACTCGACAGTTGTACGGTCAGGCCAAGCTAGCTTGCGAGCGCACCGCTAGCAGTCTGGGAGGTGTCTCCACCCGCCTCGGATTGGTGTACGGCCCCGGTTGGGGCGGGATGATAGGCGCGCTGCGCAAGCTCACCAACCTGCCGGTCACACCTCTCATCGGGGCACGCTCCCATCAGTTCACCGTGCATGAGGCGGACATGGCAGCTGCCATGGTGCGTATTGTCGAGTCGGACATGCCCCTGCCGGAACCGGTAGGGCTGGCCAACCCCGAACCGGTACCGTTCCGACGGCTCATGAAAGAAATCGCCGCGTCACAAGGCAGAACACTGCGCGCCGTCCCCGTGCCCTGGCAGCTTGTCAGTGGCGTCCTCAAGGCAGCTGAGGCCCTGCATCTCCCCCTACCCTTCCGATCCGATTCAATCCTTGGGCTCGTGCACCCGACGGCAGAGGTTCCCGGCGTAGAGCGGCTCAAGGAGCTCGGAATTGAGTTTCGGTGCTTCTCGCTGGACGGCGATCGACCTTAATCTAGGACATCGCTTGATAATCTAGGACGTTGCATCAACACTCCTGGTCGAAAACCGGCTCGATGCGCCAGAGATATTACCCGCACAGCGAAATGTGCCGTCGGCGCGATCGCAAGAAGAAAGCGGTTGCGCATGCCGTTTGCTGCGATCGCGTCACGCACAATCCCGGTCCAGCCCCCTTATGAAGGGCTTATGAAGGGGCGGGCGAGATACCGCTCCTGATCGTAAAGAGGGAAATGCCCCTTTTCCTTCGCGAGAGCAGCGCTCGCCTCACAGGCCGCCGGGGCAACCCGTGCCATCCCGGCAAGGCTGCGGCGTGCTTCTGTCCCATAATGCTTCCCGCAGAGCATGAGCGCATCGCACCCCGGAGCCAGAGGAGGTAATCCTTCGGGGCCGTTGCACTCGGCGCCCGGTGAGAGCCACATGCCGGGATGATTGTCGACTGGCAACGAGTGAAAAGTGAGCTGCGCAACGCCGGACTGCGCGTGCTGGTGTTCGCGTTGCTATCTGTTCCGGCAGCCGTGAGCGCCGCGGACAGCTTGTCGGCAACGTCCTTCATCAAGACCTCGGGCACGGAGTTTACCGTCGACGGCAGGCCGTTCTTCGTGACCGGCGTGAACAACCACTATTTGACCTACGGGTCGCAGGATGAGGTCACCCGCGTTCTCGAGGACGCGGTGGCGATGGGCGCCAATGTGGTTCGCATCTTCCTCCAGCCGGTGATCGGGTCGCCAGACGGAAGCATCGCGACGATCTGGAACTGGCGGCTCGAGGCCGATGCCAGCAATCTGGCGGTGAGAGGCACGTACCTGCTCTCCTGGGACCCTCGCACGAACGGGATGGCGATCAATGACGGCGCCAAGGGCATGCAGAAGGTTGATTTCCTCATCGCCGAGGTCGGCAAGCGACGCCTGAGGCTCATCATCGGCTTCCTGGATTTCTGGAACTACACGGGTGGCGCCCAGCAGATGCGGGCTTGGTATGGGAGCCGGGACGAGTCCACGTTTTTCTTCGAAGATCCGCGCACGAAGCGCGACTACAAGAGCTGGGTCAGCCACGTCGTGCAGAGGGTCAACCCGCTCACCGGGCTCGCCTACCGGGATGATCCAACCATCATGGCCTGGGAGCTGATGAACGAAGGCAATGCGCAGCCAGAGGCCTTGCGATTGGCCTGGACTGCCGAAATGTCGGCCTACGTGAAGTCCCTCGATTCCAATCACCTTGTCAGCTCAGGGAACGCCAACATTCTCAAAAAGCTCTCCGATTTGACGATCCCGTCCCTCGATTTCGGGACCTGGCACGGCTACCCGCTTTACTACGACCTCACGGTCCAGCAATTCAACGACATGATTACCGAGTTCTGCCAGCTGGCGGCCCGCGCCAAGAAGCCGGTCCTTCTGGAGGAATTCGGCTATGCCCGCTCCAATCGGGACTTCGCCGAGGCTTACGCCATGTGGCTCGACACGCTGACGCGCAATCGCAACTGCGCCGGCTGGATCGTGTGGCGGCTGGTGTCGCGGCAGGACAGCGGACACTATCCCGTCGACGAATACGACCAGTTCGATGTCCACAATGACGGAAGCGCGCTCTGGAACATCCTCAAAGCCGCCACGGCTCGGGCGACGCAGACCCGCGAAACCAGCCGGGCCTTAGAACTCAGCCCGCAAGTCCCATGACTGAAGCCCTCCGTCGTCATTTGTGCGCACACGCTCGACCGCTGGCACGAGTTGAACTGCGCGGTCGCGTCCGTCCGCACGCAACGGGCGCTCCGCGCGTGAAAGCGAGGCTGACTGTCAGAACGTTGTCGCCGGTCAGGACAAGCGATGCCGCATTCGTGTCTACGTTCTGGACGAACACGGCCAGCTTATGGGGGGTCAACCTTGCTTGCACAGACGACGATGCGGCGAAAGAGCACGCCAGGCGGTTAGCAGACGGCCACAAGGTGGAGCTTTGGCGACTGGTTGCGCGGTTCAAATTTGACAATCCGCGGGCCGTCCCGCGGCGACGAAGCGTCCGCGCGCCCTAGGGCCACGTTCCGCCATTTCGACAGGCCGCATCTCCTGTATTAGAAGGTGTTAATAAGTTTTCGCCCAGCCTCATTCTCGCCGCAAATGGCAGTAAAAGTCGCTTGGCTTGCGTACATTGTCCTTAATAATCACTTCACGTGTGGTACAAGACGGTGCGATGTAAGTCATGAAGCGAAAATGCCTGCGTTTTACTTAGGGCGCAGGTGGAATAAAAAATAAAAAGCGAAATGAACTAAGGATCTACTGTTGCTTCTACTAAACGGCAAGCGGGGCGGTGCGTCCGCCGGAAGTGCTGCGCTCGACTTCAACTCGGCTGCGGCTCGAACCGTTGAACACTTTGCGTGCGTCGGCAGCGCCACCGATTCAAGGGAGGGCCTGATGGGCATTCCCGCCGCCAAACCTCACTTTCGATGGCGAGTTCAACGTTAAGCTCGCTCGACAACAATGTCTGAGCGAGGACTTCCAAAGCTCTGCTACTTTGAAATCCGTTCGCGGTGCCTAGCTGCGAGCATGCGGCATGTCGCGCCTTCGGGGTGCGCGGTCGTCGAAATTCCCTGTTTTCAACCCCAAATAAGGATCACGGAATGGCTCTTTCCGCCCCCATAGGCTTTGCGTCTAGCGACTTGGTCTTCGAGGAAGACTTCTCCGGCACGGCGCTCGACAGCGATTGGCATACCTATACCACCAGCAATGCCGCCAACGGCTGGCCATGGAACAGCAATGGATCAGGAGGCAGCGGCGTCGGCGCGACGTATTATGCCGACTACGACATGCCGAGCCAAGTGTCCGTGAGCAACGGGCAGTTGAATCTCACGGCGATCAAACAGCCCGTCAGCGGCATAAACAATGGGACGGCACAGACATTCCCGGTCACGTCCGGCGCAGTCAGCAGCTACGGCAACTTCGAATTCAACGGCGGCTACCTTCAGGTCAGCATGAAGGCGCCGAGCGGCGACGGCGCGTGGCCAGCCCTCTGGCTGTTGCCCGGCCAAGGCGCCGGCAGCAGCGGCGACAATTTCGAGATCGATATGCACGAAGGCGGGTTTACCGAAAGCTCCGGCCCGGTTGACAATAACTTCAGTTGGCACCTTCACGGCCCATCTGGATGGGTCGGCGCGAGCATCGACAGCGGCGTCGACCTCACGGCCGGCTTCCACACCTACGGCATCAACTGGGATCCCGGTAAATCGATCACCTGGTATCTCGACGGGAAGCAGATGGCGCAGGTCACCAGCGCACAGGCGACGATCCCGAATGAGCCGATGGAATTGATCATGAACAATGGAGTCGCGAATTCGAACACGGCCGGATGGCACACGGCTCTCGACAGCTCGACCCCTTCGTCGATGCAGATGCAGGTCGATGAGATTCAGCTCTATCAAAAGGCCGGCAGCGGCGACACCGTCGCGGGCGCGAACGTCGCTCCCCCAATCACTGGGACGACCGGGACCGAGACTGGGTCTATCCCAACTTCCGGCAGCACCAGCGATGGCACCTTGTACGGCACCAGCGGTGCGGATGTATTGCATGGAAACAGCGGCCACACGATGATCGGCTATGGCGGCAACGACACTTATTATGTCGATAATGCCAACGAGAAGGTGGTTGAGGCAGTGGGCGGCGGCAACGACAGTGTGATCGCCTCGGTGAGCTATGCGCTTTCGGCTGGCTCGGAGATCGAACATCTCGCCACCAGCAACCCGTCCGGCACGAAGGCGATATCCTTCACCGGCAACGAGTTCGCCCAGACCATCCAGGGCAATGCCGGCAACAATGTCATCAATGGCGGGCTCGGCCCCGACGTCTTGACCGGTTACGGAGGCCACGATGCCTTCTCGTTCAATACTGCTCTTGGAGCCGGCAATGTCGATAAGATCACCGACTTCAAGCGCTCCCAGGATACGTTCCATCTGAGCGATACCGTTTTTGCCGGGCTTCAGTCGGGAGGACTTCCATCCAAAGCTTTCTTTGTTGGTGCAGCCGCGCATGACAGTTCCGATCATATCATCTACAACAGTGAAACTGGGGCGCTCTCTTTCGACAGTGACGGGGCCGGCGGCGCATCTCAAATACAGTTCGCCACCCTTTCCCCACATCTCTCGCTCGGCGCAGCCTCATTCTATGTGACCTGAAGAAACGCGGGGCTGCCGTGGCCAAATAAGGACTGGATAAACAGCACCTCAGAGCCATGATCCCGAACCGAAGTCAGCGTAGCAAAAGGCGGGAGCCCCGTTTTCGGAGAAGATCTGCTCAAAAAAGAGATGGGGTTCCATCCCGATGCCATCGGGATGGAACAGGCTCTAGTTGTGAGCTTTCTGTAGGTTGTCCATTCGGACCGAACCGAGGAGACTGGGGTTGCAAAGCTTCAGCACTCACCGGAGGATCCGAATGAACATCCACAAGAATACCTGTCTGACGCCGTGGCGGCGAGAGGAACTGGTCTTTCGGTCATCGAGAGACATCTCTCCCAAGCCCTTGCGGCGCTGCCTATCGTGTGTCGCCAAGATCATGGCGCGCGTTGGATGGAGCGGTCCGAGGGGCTCGCGAGACAGGCCTCGCGCTCCACATTGGATCCTATTCGCGGGGCACATGTGGAGCAACATCGAACAACCCTGGTCTGCCACATCACGCAAACCTGGCGTGAACGGCCCCTTGTCGAACGCATAGGCGTGGTCGAGCTGATCGCAGTCACCGGCCTGAAGCTGGAAGCGCAGTCGATGCCGCGACCGACGAAAGGTATCAAGTGAGCGATGCCGAGATGGAGGCGTTCGACGATCTGAAGGCGACCCATTCCATCCGGAATGGAACTACACCATCCGTCCGAGATCAGTCGCAAGTCGGAGCGGTTGACGGTGTCGTAACCCGAGCTCCCTCCCCTGCGCAATCACACCAATGCTTGCAGGTGACGCCGATTTGGGAAACTATTCAGCCGCGAGGCCTCCAACAGGTTGATTTGGTCGGGCTGCCGCAGCTGAATTCGTGGCGACCTCTAAACCGACCTCGTTGTGCTGGGAAATACAAGTGCTGACGTCGCGGCGGTCATTCCTGGAACTCTTTGGCACCATGTCGCTCGCGGCATTCGCTCTGGCCAGTTATGCCGTCGCGATTGAACCTCGGTTTCGACTGCGTGTCACTCACTACAAGCTCCTACCGCCGCGCTGGCCGACGACTGCCAAGCCCCTGCGCGTCGTCGTGGTCGCTGACATCCATGCCTGCGAGCCCTGGATGCCGGTTTCCAGGATCGACCAGATCGTCGGTGTTTCGAATAGCCTGCAGCCCGATATCATCCTTCTCCTCGGCGACTATGTGATGGGCGTGCGGCCGCGCTATGCCACCGGGATTGTGCCCGACACTGTTTGGGGGAATTCACTTTCGAAACTTTCGGCGCCACTCGGCTGCCACGCCATTCTCGGCAACCACGACTGGTGGCACGGTGCCGATAGCGTCCGCGCAGCCCTCGTCGACAATGGAATTCCGGTCCTCGAGAACACCGCCACGCTTATCCGGCAGCAGGATGGCTCAGCGTTCTGGCTCGCGGGTCTTGGCGACCAGTGGGCCATGCAGTTTTCTCGCGGCGTGTACAAGGGCGTCGACGATCTGCCTGGAACAATGGCCGGAATACCCGACGACGGCAATCCGATATTGCTCCTTGCGCATGAACCGGACATCTTCATTACTGTCCCTGACCGTGTCAGCTTGACGTTATGCGGCCATACACATGGCGGACAGGTGCGCTTGCCATTCATCGGCCCCCCCATCATCAATTCAGCCTACGGACAGCGCTTCGCTTATGGGCATATCGTCGAGGGTGGGCGGCACATGATCGTATCCGGGGGTTTGGGCGTATCGTGGCTGCCGGTGCGCTTCGGCGTGTCCCCGGAGATCATGGTCGTCGATATCGGCCCCAAAACGTCCTCTCGTCCTGTCGACGAATGACATCTGCTGTCCCCAGAGAGACCTGCCGTCCGCGGACCGTTCCGCGTGAGGGTATTGATGGTCGTGTACATGCGGTCGGTTCGCCGTGTTCCCATCGCCTCCAAGACGAACGCGGCGCAGTCCATCATCCTTTCCCTGGACAGACGGAGTTCCGCTGATCCCTCTCGATTACACGTGAATGCCATTGAGAAGGCGAGCCAGGCGTCCGAAACGCCTTTCGTCGACATTCTCGCGGAACGGGAACTTGAATGCGGTCAGCGGCATCTAGCAGCCCACCCTTGTCGTCAGCGCCTGAGCAGGAAGCACCTCCAGAATACAAAACCCACGCTTGGACGAGAGATCCTTTCGGCCATCGGCAGGCATGGTCCTGTTGAATGAGGGGGGCGAACCAGGGCGTTGGGGCTACCCCCATTCCCGAAGGGGCCTGCGCCCGGCAGCGTGCTAGCATTGTTGCCCGCAATTGCGGAGCAGAAACCGTGACCTTGAACATAGTCGGCCAAGCCAGACCAAACACTTTTGAATTCGAAACCTCGGCGCTCGTCAAGCCATCCGGGTTTCGCGAATATGATGCGCGCTGGTGGTTTGGCCATCCCGGCTCGAACGAGCCGCCGGAGCTCAATCTGATCGGCGTCCAGGCGCTCGGCATGGGGCTCGGCACGCTGATCCGCCGTCTGGGTGCCG
>NZ_JAMYOG010000027.1:0-53584 GCF_040319725.1 Mesorhizobium sp. M0894
ATTGCCAATGGCTGGCCAAACAGCGATATCGACGCCCTCATGCCATGGAATTACCAGCGCTGAACGGCCTCAGCTGCCCGCTTACGATCTATCTCCACTGTGACTCGACCGCCAGCCATTACATCAAGGTGATGATGGACGGCATCTTCGGCCATGAGAACTATCGAAACGAAATCACATGGAAGCGGGCGCAGACAGTCAAGGGTAACTTCGGCCAAGGAACGAAGGCGTTTGGCAGGAACACCGACACAATCCTCTTTTACACTGCTTCAAACCACTACACGTTTAACACGCAATTTGCCGACTATTCAGACGAATACCTAGAGAACTTCTACAAATTTAAAGAAGCGGACGGTCGCCGGTATCGATTGATAAGTATGATCGGGCCGGGCGGCGCCGCAAAGGGCAACCCGTTCTACGAAGTCATGGGTGTTGAGCGACACTGGCGCTACTCGAAAAAGAAGATGGCCGAACTGATCGACCAAGATATGGTTGTGCAAACCAAGCCCGGCACAGTGCCCCAAAGGAAACTCTATCTCGACAAGGGGCGCGGGGTCGCGGTTCAGACGTTGTGGGATGACATCAACGCTCTATCGGCTGGTTCGAAGGAATCTCTCGGGTATCCGACGCAAAAACCAATTGCGCTGCTTAAGCGCATTATCGAAACGTCAAGCAACAAAGGCGATGTTGTTTTTGACCCGTTCTGCGGGTGCGGCACAACGATCTATGCGGCTCAGGAGACAGAGCGCAACTGGATCGGCTGTGACATTGCAATCCTATCTATCAAGCTGGTTCGCGAGGTGCTGACTGAGAAGTATCGAATGGTAGAGGGCCACCACTACGTTGTAGATGGTATTCCTACGAGCGTGGATGGCGCACAGGAGTTGTTCGATAAAGACCCTTCAACATTCCAGAACTGGTTTGTCGAGCGCGTTGGCGGCTTTCCTATGCAGCGTAAGAGCGCCGACAGGGGGATTGACGGTCGTATCTACTTCGAGACGCGCGATGGCCTCCGCGAAATGATGATCCAGGTGAAGGGCGGCAAACACGTCCGCCCCACGGACGTTCGCGATCTTCGAGGCGTTTTGGAGCGGGAGAGCAATGCCGCAATGGCGGGCTTCCTTAGTATCGCGCCGCCCTCCAAGGCAATGATGTCTGAGGCTGCTGAGGCTGGCACCTACGAATACGCGGGGGTTCAATATCCGCGCATCCAGTTTCTGACCACGGATGATGTTTTGGTAGGCAAGCGCGAGTTCCACATGCCAACTCGCGTCAATACCAAGATCAGCACCGGCCAACACTCTCTTGCACTGTAAGAGGGCGTAGCCGAGGGCACAGGAAGTTACTCATTCCCCCCAAGAGTAGGAAGGAACATCCCCTCCTCCTTGGCAGCAGCCAGGAATGCCTTACGGGCCTCCTCAGGTTCCATCTCGTCGGCAATGCAGGCGATGCAAACGCGCACCGCTTGGTTCCATTTGGGGCCACGCTTGGTCCACTTCATCAGCTCCTGGCCGGCTGCCTCGACGTTGTTCACGTTCCGGGTCAGACCAGCGCGCTCAGTCCTCACAGGGACCGGAGGGGAGAACCAATGGGTTGCCATGCCAAAGCCGCCAATTGATCATCAACTCGACGCCGGCAGCGAAACGGTTCTTTTCCTACGAACGCGACCGATGACAAACGCAGTTGGACATAGGAACATTGGAATCAACGCAAACTCTGGCCCAGTCTCTAGGGCCCACGCAACGACCGGCAGAGCGGCAATGATCGCAGCTCCCCCAGTTGCAACCATGACCATGACCACAATCGCAATCGAAACGATGGTAACGGCTGCGAGAATCGAGGCGAAGAACCCGATAATCGACGCTGTCCAGCCGCTCGGCAATCTCTTCGCGATCCAGATTCCGACGACCACCATGATTACGGCAAGTACCAGATTGTATTGCACGTAGATGCTCATCATGTAGCCAGCAAACGTGTCCATCTAATCCTCCCAGCCGCCCTCTCTATCCCCTTTACCATGCACCAAGCCGGGTCGGGAATGTTTGGTAGAAATTTCTGAGCGGGGGATCGGATAACTGGCTCGCGCGAGGACCCCCCGTGCCCCCTCTTCGTCACCACGCATGGCGCGCTAAGCCTCCCATTGTCACAGCATTTGTCACAAGCTGGCAGTTTATCCAACGATTTCAACAGCATGGAACAGATAAGGTATCCAATGCGGTGCGCTATGGGCACATGAGGGCATGTGAAGGGGAGCGCAAGGGTTCGGAATGTCCGGTCGCATGTCTCATAATCGGTGCTTTTGTGAATTGACAATCTGTCACGATTTGACCCGGCGATTGCCCCACGGTTCAACGCTAGGTGCAAACGCTAGGGGCACATCGGCAACGCACATCGGCAAACCTTGCCGTGTCTCTAGCTCCGCGCGTATAGGGGCGCAGGCGGTTTCCTGTTAGGGCGATTGATGGCTGACAGTTATTTGATGCTTTGGAGTGGATTGCTTGTCGGCACGCTTGGCGTGTCGGGGATCTGGTGTCGGTCACGCGGTGATAAGGCGGGGATGTGGTCTTGCCTGCTCTTGGCGCTATTTGGTGCGCTTGCGTTGATGCTGGGGAGGTGGAATTAAGACTCCGCAAGCGGACTTAATCGGCCATTTCGGGCATTTCGCGGATTATTCTCAAACTTTCTTTCATAACAATTTCAGCGGGTTAGCATGAACATGCAACCCATCTGTTGTTTTTTCAACAGCTCCGCTTGCGTATCTAATACGGTTGTGAGACAAAGAGACACCGAACGAGACGGCGACGACGCCAGACGGACGGGACCGGGGACAAGACCTCGGCGCAGGCAAGGGCTTCCGAGCCCAAACCATACAGCGGAACCAAAGGTCAGACTGGTGCGGAACCGGGAGGCGCGCATAACCGGGATGGTTGCGAGATAAGAGCCTAGAGCGAAAGCTGAAGAGCTAGGTGGACCGCAACTAACGCAGTGGCAAGACCGCAAGGTTGAACCGGGCAGCGTGACAAGTGTGATCTTGTCAATCCCCTAAGGTACTAGGTACGGCAACGTAGGGGATCGACAAGCTCACATTTGGAGATTTCCAATGATCAACACCGCTTCTGAAATGCAGGCTGCATTGCGCACCGCTAAATTCGCAGGCGTCATCCTCTATGAGGGGCCGTCAATGATCGACGGTTCGCCAATCGTCGTCATCGCTAACCGGATCACGGCGCGTTCCAAGAATGAGAAGACTGGCGCAATGATCCAGACTTTCATCATTCGGTCGGACATTGACCCTGTCACGGCTTTGAAGTCTGGCGACGATGCATCGGTCTGCGGCGACTGCCCGCACCGCCCGGCAAACAACGGCACATGCTACGTTCGCGTGTTCCAGTCGGTCGCGTCCACCTTCAAGGCATATAAGCGCAACCGTTATGCCCGGCCCGGCGTCGACTATGACGTCAAGCTGACCGCTGACCTGTTCCGTGGTCTCGCCTTCCGCATGGGTTCCTATGGTGACCCTGCAGCGGCCCCTTTCATGGTCTGGCGTCGGGCAACCGTCAACGCCGCTGTGATCAACGGCTATACGCATCAATGGCGGCAGGTCGAGTTTCAGGCTTTCCGCCTGCTTTGCATGGCCAGCGCCGATAGCGTTGCCGACATGAACGACGCCCATGAACTCGGCTGGCGCACCTTCCGCGTTCGGGCTGCAAATGAGCCTGTCGCGGCAAAGCGTGAAGTGGTCTGCCCTGCATCGAATGAGGCTGGCAGCCGCACTAGCTGCGCCGATTGCAAAGCCTGCGGCGGTCTGTCGGCCAAGGCCAAGGTGTCAATGGTGATCATTGCCCACGGCGCAACGGCCAAGCGGTTCGCAACTGCGGCCTAACGCCTCCCACAAGGTACCAGTTCCCTGAGCGCATCGGCCGGCTCCTCCAGTGCTGGCCGGTGTCGCTCGGGTCAATCTCAAAGGACCCTCCAATGCCAACTGAAACGCTTGTCGCCGCTGTCCTGTGGTCTGGCCTGATCACCGGCTGCGCCGTGTTCTTCATCGCAACCCTTCGGAGCCCGTCATAATGGACACGTCAATCTGTGAAGCCGCCATGTGCCTCTGGGAGGCCATGCTCGAAGCCCGCTCGATGGAAGGCACCTCGCAAGCCGCTTGGGCCGCGCCGATCTTCGCCCGATGGGACCAATGGGGCACCGTCGAGATGCGCCATGACTGCGTCGCCCTCGCCCCAATCGCCGAGCGCGTTTGGATGGCCATTCGGGAGACCGGCGAGGAGGATCATCTGGTCCCCTTCGATTGGGAGTTCATCCCGGCATTCTTACGCCGCGTGGAGTTCACCGACGCGCGTTGCAGCTATGCCTTCGAGACCATCGACGAGGCAGCCATGGTTGCCGATCTGCTGGCCATCAAGGCGGTGCCGGCATGATCGTCTACAACGTCAGCCGCGCTTGGTTCACCATGAAGAACGACGCCGAGGCGCACCGCAAGCGCCTTGGGCTGCCACCCGCCACCACCGCAACCATCCGCATCGACAGCCGCGAAGAACTCGCCGGCCTACTCAACTCCCTAATGGGCTTGGGCGAGATCGAGGTGGCCGAGGCCAAGACCATGGTGGCTGGTCCAGCCTTGGTCCCGCCCGAGGTCGTTAAGCGCAACCAGATCACCAACACACCACCGGATTGCGTCCCCGCGTTCCTCGTCAGGGAGTGGGAGCAGAAGATGAAAGGCGTCTACAAATAATGACCAAGTTCGTCGTCCAGCGCCTCGATCAATACACCGACCGGGGCAACAAATGGCTGCTGTTCACCGAGCATCAGGATGGTGCCCGCACCACTCTCGGCTTCCACATGAAGCGCACCGCTGCGGTCACTGTGGCGCGGCTCCTGGCGGGTCGCCGGGGCAAGGTCGAGGTCCGTGACAAGCCCGTCCGCATCACTGAGTGGAGGATGGAAGCGTGACCCTCACTCAGTTTGTAGATGCAAACGCAATGTTTATGTTTTGGTCCATCTCCCTCTGGATCGCCTGAGCCTTTTCACGCTCAGACGCTACACTCAACTCGTGCAGGGATTGAGGAGTTGCGCCGACGAGGGCTTCGATGGAGTGAGACAAAACCTTTTTTGCTGCGTCGAGTATCGCGGCCTCAGCTTCTACTAGACTCTGAGCTTCTTTGGCTTTGATGCGAACACGCGCAACAATAACGTGTCCGAAATCTTCGCCCAATTCAGGGGCATCAAACTGAAGTTCAACTCGACCGAATAGGCAATCCCTATCTGGCGTGAATGATATTTCGGTTACAGTCCCACGTTCCAGTTTCATCGCTGCCAATCCTAATTAGAATCGCACGCTAGCACGTCCGCGCAACCCTTGTGGATTAATCGCCCTTGGGCACGTGAAATGTAGCCGCCTTCCGGGCCAGCACTGCCACACCCCTAGTGAACCAGATTTGCTCGACTTCCCTCGCGGCCTCGCGGGGGGTGTCCTCGAACCCACCGTGGCTGAAGCCTGTGTCCCCGATCATGGCGTTCATTGTCCAATACCAGCGGTGACCCTGAGGGCCACCAGCCATTTTGTAGATGCGGCCCACTCCCTGCTCCTCGGCAAAGGCCGAGAAGTCGTCGGGACGGTCATCCCACGTCCGCTTCCACCTCAACTTCAACTCGATCTCGCTCATGCCAGGACAAATACTGCCTCGACGTGAACGGAGCAAGAACAGGAGATCACCATGCACCACGTCAACGAACTCTTCCTGACCGAGGGGAAGGCCACCACCTTCATGCGGGACTACAGCGACAAGTACCGCCCCTCGATCTTCGGCACCCGGCTGGCCAAGCGGCGATCCCGTTGCGGCCAGTATTGGGAGGTGGTCGGCTCCCGCTTCGCCATCAACTGATGGCACATTTCTTGCATTTCGTAGTCCCGGTTCGGGTGGTCCGCCCGGGTCAAAACTCTCAGCAACTCTCAAAGGCAACTGACATGCTCAAGAAGGAATTTTTCAAAGGCCAGCGTATCCGCATCATCGAGCCGGCGTGGGCCGACCACACCGATGGCTTCGCTACGGGCAACACCGTGACCATCACCGAGCCGGACCTTCACGGGCTGGTCGAAGCGGTCAGCGCCACGACAGGCAACACCGGCATACTCTACCCCGACGAGTTCGAGGTGATCGACGCCAAAGAGCCCACGGCACCGATGACCAAAGCGGTCCTCGATCTGCTGCGCCTCAAGGGCTCCACCACCGCCCTCGAAGCTGGTGGCGTTCTGAAATGTCGCCAGTTGCCGGCGCGCATCCTCGAACTGAAGCGCCTCGGCCATATGATCGTCACTCAGATGAGCGTCGACCCGACTGGCCAGAAGTACGCCCGCTACCATTTACAGGCTGCGTGAACCTTAGCCGGGGAGTGTGAGTTTCTCCTAATGTAGTCTCGCACTCCCGCTCTGGTGCCCTTACGTGAACCCTTCGCGGGGCCAGGAAGGGAAACCATGCCGAACGTGCCTGCAAAGGAAAGAGTGAGACGCACTGCCGTGATCGAGTTGGTCCTCGGCATCTGCGCAGAGATGGTCGCTCTTGGTGATAACCGGGACCTACATCTGGTCCTGATGGCGATACGCCTCGGGAACTACCAGAAGCGACCGATGGACGTGACGGGGCTTGCTGCGGCAACGAGCCTGCCACGGACGACTGTGATCCGCCACATCAAGGCTCTGGAGGAGCTAGGTAGGATCACGGTCGTGAATACCGGGCGCCGCGCGCTGCCGATCCTCATTGGTACTGATCGCCCGCTGACAAAGGGCTTCTACAAGAGGCTGGAGCAGCTCGTTCTTCAAGCATCAGCTAACCTGTCCAAAATGGACACGTTACCGGATAGACACAAAATGTGACCGTCGTTAAATCGATTGTAGCCGCCCCACCCACGGGACCACGGCCAACTCAGGGAACTACACATTATGCAACCACACCAGATCGAGGTCCTCCTCGATAGACTGACCCGTATCGCCATCGCTTTGGAGAGTGCGGGAGGGGTCGCGCAAGGGGGAAGCGCGGCAGCCCCCAACAACCCCTACCAGAGCCCTGACGTGCCCGATGGGTACGACACGGTGCTCGGCTACTTCTCGAAGAACATGCCCGGCGCGTTCGAGTTGATGGACGACCCCATCACTGGAACCCTTCGGGACGGACACTGGCTCACGCATCAGGCCAGTCGGCGGGGGATCGGGATCATCAAGGTCCCAGCGCCGGAACCTCTCGTTGAGATCGGCATCAACGAACTGAACGCCTATCCGGTGTCGCTTCTCCAAGAGCGTATCCGGTAACACAGGCGGGGGATAACAGGGGGAACTGTGGCGGAGGTCTATGAGGGAACCTCCGCTATTGCAGTAGATGCGGGACTGGAATAACAACTACCTCGTACCTATCACTGGGAAGGAGTTACCACCATGAACGCTGGCACGCGCGGGGTCGAGAACAAGACCGCCCGCAAATTCATCGCCTTCATTGACGAGTTCAGGAAACTGAACGCCGAGATGCAAGCCCAACAGATCAGCCTGTTCCTGCACATCGTTGCGCAGCCGGAGCTGACCATCAAGGAATACGCTCAGCGCGCCGGGCTCGGCGACGGTGGGCCTATCTCGCGCAACATTGAGGCGCTTAGCGAGAAGCGGAAGGTCATGGTCGCCGGCAAGCCCGAGCTGGTCGACGGTCACGGCCTAATCGAGACCTACGAGGACCCTCTGGATCGCCGCTTCAAGCGCGTCAAGCCGACGCAGCGGGGTCTCCGGGTCTACAACACCCTGATCCAACTCTTGGGGAGCTAATCATGTCCGTCAGGAAACGCGGCGACACCTATATGGCCGACTTCATGGTCGCGGGAACCCGCTACCGTGAGACCTTCGACAGCGAGGTTGAGGCCGAAGCATACGAGCTGGAGACGCGCGCGGCCCTCGTGCGTGGCTCTCCTGTCCCGTCCCCCAAGAACGGTCGCACCGAGACCGGCTCCTCCCTGCACACGCTCGGGGCGCTGTTCGACTATGTGAAGACCGACCATTGGGAGAACAACCCGAAGATCAAGGCTCCGCATACGGCCATCGCCAACGGGCGCGAGGTCGTGGAGTTCTTTGGGCGCAACACGCCGGTCCAAGACCTCACCCAGGACGAGATGAAGCGGATGGCCCGCCACGTCGTCGAGAGTGGGCGATCCTTCGCCACCGCTGACCGCAAGCTCGCCGCTCTGTCCAAGATGCTGCGCTTCGCGGTCGAGCGTGGGGTTATCCCTCGCGTCCCGAAGGTGCCCCTCTATCGAGAGGACAACGAGCGCCTGCGGTTCCTGACCAAGGACGAGGCTCAGAAGCTCCTGAAGCTGTGGCGCGACTGGCATCAGCCTGACGCCCACGCCTTCACCGTCTTCGCCCTGCACACCGGGGCGCGCGTGGGAGCCATCATGGACCTCCGCTGGAACGCCTTCGGCCCGGGCTTCAACACCGTCCTCTTCCTCGGCGGCGACAAGAAGTCCAAGCCACGGACCCTGCCGATGTCGAAGGCTGCCAAGGAAGCGGTTATCGCCATGCAGCGCGCCTATCCCGACAGCAGAGGGCCGTTCCAGCACATGAAGGGCTCGGACGGTAAGGCTCGCCATCTGCGTGACCTGTGGGACGAGATGCAGAAGACCCTCGGGTGGGACGATGTCGTGGTCCACACGCTTCGCCACACCTGTGCGAGCTGGTTGGTCCAGAACGGGGTCGACCTCAAGCGCATCCAGACGTGGCTCGGGCACAAGCGCATCGAGACCACGCTGAAATACGCCAAGCTGGCGACCGGCGACCTCGACCTTGCCGGCGACATTCTCGGGGACATCCTCGACGACACCAAGCCGAAGCTGAAGGTGGTTTCCGCCGACAACTAGGCGCTCGTTGACTTGTGACAAACGCCGTGACAAACGGTGACAAAGTGACAATTTCAGCGGGTATGGTGGAATTGGTAGACACGCTTGGTTTAGGTCCAAGTGCTTGAAAGCTTGGGGGTTCGAGTCCCTCTACCCGCACCAGCTCCGCTAGCGGAACAGATTTAGGTTCCAGTGCCGAAAGGCGTGGGGGTTCGAGTCCCTTCATCCGCACCACCCTTCGCTCTTCGAGCTTCGGGTGGCAGGCCGCTCGAAGCTCGTTAGACGAAGGAGTGCCCTCCGAAGCCTTGGCGGAGGAGGACAGGCGCCACTATGGCGCACCATTTCGATCCCCCGAGCGCCGACACCTAGATTCTTCCGCGCTTCAATAGAGCGGCTCCTCGAACAGCGTCTTGTCGCCGTCCACCAGCGCCTTGATCTGCGCCGTGCCGTTGGCCGCGATCGCGACGCGGATGCCGAACGGCCGCACCCGCATGTCATTCTGGATCGCCATGCCCTCGCCCTCCGGCAAATAGAAGCGCTCGATGCCGTAATCCGGCGCGATCGTCGTGGCTGCGCTGAGATCCGAGCCCTCGGAGACGTGTCCGACGATATCGGCTTCACCGGATGCTGCCGGCACCGGCGCTTGCCCGAACCAAGCCGCGGTCGGACCCCAATAGCCGTCGGCGCCCGGCTTCAGCCTGACCACGATCGGCGTGTCGTCACTCGCCAGCTTGCCGGCTGGAATGTTGCCGATCAGCTTCACCGGTATGCGCGAAATCTCGTAGCCAAGCGAAATATAGTCACCGCGCAGGAGATCGCGCGGATCGATCGGCTCAACCCTGAGCAGGACCTGCTTGCCGTCGCGCAGGATCGCCGCGCGTCCGGCGATGATCCAGCTCAGGAAGCCGATCTGGACAAGCGCCAGGACCAGCGCCGAGATGATCAGTCTTTTGCCGGTCATCATGCTGCCGCTCCTGTCATGTCCGGGGCGTTCATGCGCTTTTCTATGCGGATGATAATGAAAGCAAGAACGGCGAGAAGCACCGCCGCCGCAAGAAAGAAGCCTGCCGTGTCGAGCATTGATTGCAGCATCACCACATAGATGATGGCGAGTTCGAAGGCGAAGCCCGCATAGGCAACCCAGCGCAGTCCTCGGCTCTCGCGGCCGCCCAGCACGATCGCCGCGACGATGCCGGCCAGCGCAACAGCCGAGGCAATGGCGAAGCCGCTGCTGTAGCTGCTTTCATCCGCCAGTTCGAACTGGATCATCGCCAGGCCGGTGAGAAAGCCGATCAGCGCGTGCAGGGGCAGCCTGCCACCCAGTTGCAAGATCCTGTCGACCGGCCCGGCAGCAAAGATCGCAGCGATAAAAAGCAGCACCGACGCGACAACGAGCGGGATAGCGACTTGCAGCGTGTCGTACCGCGTCACCAGGAGCACGAGATAGAACAGCACCGACAGGATGATCAGGTGGCGCGCCGCCTGGCTGCGCGTCCAGAACGAAACGGCAAAAAGCACCAGCGCCATGACGACGAAGAGATGCGGGAATTCCGCGCGATACTCGAAGCCTTTCAGGAACAGCCAGGCATCGGCGATGCCGACGGCAGCGACGGTCAGCGGGTTCGAGCGCAGCGCCACCGCCGCCAGCGCCGTGCCGGCGCCCCAGGTGACCACGGCGGAGGCCTCGTCGCCCGACAAGTGGTACATCTGGCCGATCAGCGCGATCGATCCGCCGAACGCTGCTGCCGCGACGATCCACAGCGCTTCGCCGATCGCCGCATGGTCACGCATTTTCAGCACCGCGCCGCCGACATAGCCGGCAAGGATAACGGCAAAGAGTGCCGCCACCCGCACCAGCCTCGGAATGACTTCCCAGTTGGCGGCGATGAAGATCAGGATGGCCGCGCCGAACAACAGCGCCGCCATCATCGCCAGGATCGAGCCGAAGCTCAGCGATTTGCGTTCGTTGGCCTCGACGTCGCGCGTCAGCACGTCGGCTGTCGGCGCGTCGATCAGGCCGGCCTGCTGCCATCGTGCGATATCCAACCTGACCCGTGACGAATAGCTCGCCATGCCCCTCCCCCTTTGTTTAGCCCTTTTAGCTCGTCCGCCCAAGCGTTTGACCTAACGGCATTTTCCGATCTGGGCAGAAAACCGGACGCGCGTTAATGCTGCAATGCACAATTTGCATTGCTGCCATGCACCAATAGCGCTTTTAAATCGATATGACCCCTCTTATCTTCACGGTGCACACAAAGACGGAATGATCCGAAAGAAAGACGAAACGAGAATACCATGAACCTGATCCGCAACTATCGCAACTGGCGCCGCTACCGGGACACCGTTTCTGAGCTGAGCCGCCTGAGCACCCGTGAACTGACCGACCTCGGCATCAGCCGCGGCGACATCCACTACGTCGCCCGCAAGGCGGTCTAATCCTTTCGGACCGCAAATGGTCCGAACCAGTTTTGAAAGAGAACGACAATGAACCTGATCCGCAACTATCGTAACTGGCGCGTCTACCGCGAGACGGTTACCGAGCTGGGTCGCCTGTCAAACCGCCAGCTCAATGATCTCGGCATCGTCCGCGACGAGATCAAGATGGTCGCTCGCAGGGCGATCTAACCAGCAGAATTTCGCCAGGGTCGACCTCCTCCCCGACCCTGACGGATACGGTCAGCCTTCACCTCCTCCCGAGGGTTGACCACAAAAACGGCGCCCGCCGGACCTCCTCCCCCGGCGGGCGTTGTTTCTAAGAAGGGTTTCGCGCCCTTTCAAATGGCGAAAGGAATTTCGTCAAAGCCGACCTCCTCCCCGGCGATGACGAATACGGTCGATCTTCACCTCCTCCCGAGGATCGGCCAACAAAACGACACCCGCCGGACCTCCTCCCCCGGCGGGTGTTGTTGTTTTCAGGCTCGAAACGCCCTGAGAGTCGTTTTTGGCGGGACGTCCCCGTCGTCAGTCCAGCGCGCCGCTCTTCAGCACGCCTCGCTTCTTCCACTGGCTCAGCGGAAAAATATCCGGCGCGCCGCCCATCGGCGCATACCAGGAATCCACCACCCATTCTGTACCGCCGCGGTCGCTGATCACCGCCGTCCAATGCGGATAGCGCCCGTCGACAAACAGGCCTCGCGAGGCCTTGTCCTCGACCTTATGAAACCTGAGCAGTTTTCGCTCGGCAAGATAGACCAGCAACGCATGCGTATTGGTCGATTCGTCGACACAATCCATCTGGCCCCTGACGCGCGATGCACCGAATTTCGACTGCGGCTGGTCGCGGACGCCGATGGCCTGGAAAATGCGCTGTTCGAAATAGCGGACGGCCTTCGAAATAGCGGAGCGCTCGGCCTGGGGCGAACCCGCGCCCGCACGCAGGATAGAGCGGAAACGCGCACCGTCACTGGGGCCAAGCGCCAGCGTCGTGCGATAGTTGCAACCGTAACCATGGCATATGGGGATCCGCTTGGAAGCCGTCGCGGCCGGTTCGCCGGCCGCTGCTGATCCGCCCACGGCGATCACGACTGTCAGAAATGTCGCTCTGGCAAAGACCCCGAGACTCCCACCCATTCGCAATAGTAGACGATTGCAGCGCGTGGCGGCAACAGCGCGGCTGATTCGTGTAATTGCAATCGCCGCGCCAAGGGATTATTTCGGCGCTCATGAACACAAATCCCATTCACGTCATCGGTGGCGGTCTCGCCGGCTCCGAAGCTGCTTGGCAGGCGGCCGAAGCCGGCATTCCGGTTATCCTGCATGAAATGCGTCCCGTCCGCGGCACCGATGCGCACAAGACCGACGGGCTGGCCGAGCTCGTCTGTTCCAATTCCTTCCGCTCCGACGATGCGCAAGCCAATGCCGTCGGCCTGCTGCATGCCGAAATGCGGCTCGCCGGTTCGCTGATCATGAGCGCCGGCGACGCGCACCAGGTGCCGGCCGGCGGTGCGCTGGCCGTCGACCGCGACGGATTTTCCGAAGCGGTCACCAGAAAGCTCGAAGCGCACCCACTCATCACCATCCGGCGCGAGGAAGTGCCTGGCCTGCCGCCGGCGGACTGGGACCAGGCGATCGTCGCCACCGGCCCGCTGACCGCCCCTTCGCTCGCCCAGTCGATCGCGGAAGCAACCGGCGCCGACGCGCTCGCCTTCTTCGACGCCATCGCGCCGATCGTCCATTTCGACACGATCGACATGGATATCTGCTGGTTCCAGTCGCGCTACGACAAGGTCGGCCCCGGCGGCACCGGCAAGGATTACATCAACTGCCCGATGGACAAGGAGCAGTACCTTGCCTTCGTGCAGGCGCTGGTCGACGGCCAGAAAACCGAATTCAAGCAATGGGAAGGCACGCCCTATTTCGACGGCTGCCTGCCGATCGAGGTGATGGCCGAGCGTGGCATCGAGACATTGCGTTACGGGCCGATGAAGCCGATGGGGCTGACCAATGCACACAATCCGTCTGTAAAGGCCTATGCCGTCGTCCAGCTTCGCCAGGACAACGCACTGGGCACGCTCTACAACATGGTCGGCTTCCAGACCAAGCTGAAGCACGCCGAGCAGGTGCGCATTTTCCGCACCATTCCCGGGCTGGAAAACGCCGAGTTCGCCCGCCTCGGCGGCCTGCACCGCAACACCTACATCAATTCGCCGACGCTGCTCGACGCTTCGCTGCAGTTGAAGTCGCGGCCCGGCTTGCGTTTTGCCGGCCAGATCACCGGCTGTGAGGGCTATGTCGAGAGTGCCGCCATCGGCCTGCTCGCCGGGCGTTTCGCCGCCGCCGAAAGGCTTGGCCATGCGCCGTCGCTGCCGCCGTTGACCACCGCTTTCGGCGCGCTGCTCAACCACATCACCGGCGGCCATATTGTCTCCGACGACGAGCCGGGAAAGCGCTCTTTCCAGCCGATGAACGTCAATTTCGGCCTGTTCCCGCCCGTGGACGCGCCAAAGATCGAAGGCAAGCGGCTGCGCGGCAAGGACAAGACGGTCGCCAAGCGGCACGCGGTGACATCGCGCGCGCTGGCCGATTGCCGCGAATGGCTCGGGCTGCCGGCGCAGGCGGAAGCTGCGGAATAACGGTCGGGTTGGCTACGCGGCAGCCTTTATGCGACCGGCCAGCCCCGCGTTGCGCGCCGGAACAAGAGCCAATGCCGGTGCAAGGCCGAAAGCCGCACCGCGCCATCAAGCGGTGAATGGCGGGAGCCGTCCATCTTGCCGAGATAGGCGCCCGTCAGCGCCAGCGGCAGAAACGCCGGACGCAGTGAAACCGGCAGGGCGGACGCTCCCTGCTCGAAAGCAGACAGATGTTCGCGTGCCAGCGCGATCATCGCGGCAACGGCGCGTTCCGCGCCCGGCCCGCCGTCGCTTGTAACGAACTCCTGCGGCGACGTTCCTGCGGCGGCCAAGATATCGGCCGGGACAAAGCATTGCCCTCGCTTGCGATGCAGCGGCAGCAGAAGCAGGAGACCGGTCATTGCCTGCGTACAACCTGCCCTGCCGGCAAGTTCCGCAAAGCGCGGTGCTTCGACCGGATCGAGCACCATCGCCGCAAGCTGGATAAGTGCTGCGGCAGTCTCGCCGCAATAGCCTTCGAGATCGGTGCGCGACGGCATCGGGTCGTCATAGAGATCGAAGATGCGCGCTTCGAGCATATTGTCGAAAGCGGCCTTCGGCAGGCGATGAGCGGAAATCGTCGCCCTCAGCGCGTCCGCCACGGGATGGCCGACCTTAGCGCGATCCTCTTCGGCGGCGATGACGTCTCGCCACCATTGCAGCCGGACTTCACCCGGCAGCGCTTCGCGGATGCGATCGCGTATGCCGGCAATTTCGGCGTTGAAGGCATAGAGCGAAAACACCGCGTCCCGCTTGTCTTCGGGCGCGTAGAGCGCGGCGAGATAGCGGTCATGGTCGGCGGCGCGCACCGTCTCCATGACGGCTTTGGTGTTTTCGGCCACGTCAGTCGACGGCGATGAGTGCTGCGGCCACGGCGCGGTCTTCAGCCAGCAGCACATTATAGGTCCGCACTGCCGCCCCGGTCGACATCGGATCGGCGGAAATGCCGGCATCCTTCAGCGCAGCACGCAACGCCGCCGGCAATGGCCTCAGATCCTTGCCGCTGCCGACCAGCAGGATCTCGACCTTGTCGGCCTCGTTGAACAGCTTGGTGAAATCCGCTGCCGTCAGCGCCAGCGGATCGGCCGGCTCCCAGCCATAGATGCCCGAAGGCAGACACAGCAACGAGCCGCGATGCGACATGTCGGCAAAACGGAAGCCGCCATTGCCGTAAGCCTCGATCGGTGCGCGGCCGGGGAAATGCGCCTCGCGGATGACGATGCCTTTGGCCACTAGTGGTCCGATTCTAACTGGCGCGGCAAGCCGTGCGGCGGGCCGTCAGGTGGCTATGGCTTTGCCGCCGCCCACCGGCTTTTCCTCGTCCGACGCTGTGGCCTGCGGCCGCAACTTGAACAGAATGAGCAGCGGCGCGGCAATAAAGATCGACGAATAGGTGCCGAACACGACGCCGAACAGCATCGCCATGGTGAACGAGCGGATCACCTCGCCGCCGAACAGCACCAGCGCCAGCAGCGCCAGGATCGTCGTCACCGAGGTCAGCGTCGTCCTCGACAGCGTCTCGTTGATGGCGTTGTTCAGCAATTGCGGCAGCGGCATTCGCTTGTATTTTCGCAGATCCTCCCGAACGCGGTCATAGACGACGATCGTATCGTTGAGCGAATAGCCAATGATGGTGAGGATCGCCGCCAGCGACGACTGGTTGAATTCCAGGCCGGTGATGACGAAGAAGCCGATCGTCATGACCACGTCGTGCACAGTCGCAACGATGGCGCCGACCGCGAACTGCCATTCGAAGCGGAACCAGACATAGATCAGGATGCCGAGCAGCGCGACAAGCATGGCGATGGTGCCTTGCTTGGCAAGCTCGCCCGAGACCGTCGGCCCGACCACTTCGACGCGGCGGAAATCATACTGGTCCTGCAGTTCGCCGCGCACCTTGTCGATGACGGTCTGCTCGGCATTCTCGCCGCCCTCCTGCGTACCGACGCGGATCAGCACGTCGTTCGGCTCGCCGAACTGCTGAACCTGCACCTCACCGATATTGAGTTCCGTCAGCCTGCCGCGGATGTCGGCCAGATCGGCATTGCCGGTCTTGGACTGCACCTCGATCAGCGAGCCGCCCTTGAAATCGATGCCGTAATTGATGTCGATGGTCATGAACCCGACGACCGACAGGACTGAAAGCACGCTGGACAGCGTGAACGTCCAGCGGCGGATGCCCATAAACGGAATTTTCGTTCCGGGCGGAACGAAAGTCACAGGCGCCCGCGGCAACTCCTTCGGACGGGCCCGGCGAAGCCAGATCGACACCAGCAGGCGGGTGAAGGTGAAGGCGGTGAAGACCGTGGTCAGGATGCCGATGGCATAGGTGACGGCAAAGCCCTTCACCGGCCCGGTGCCGAGATAGAACAGCACCACGGTCGCGATCAGCGAGGTGACGTTGGAATCGACGATTGTGGCCAGCGCCTTGCTGAAACCGGTATCGATCGCCTGGATGACCGAGCGGCCGGCACGTCGCTCCTCGCGGATGCGTTCATAGATCAGCACGTTGGAATCGACCGCCATGCCGATGGTCAGCACGATACCGGCGATACCGGGCAAGGTCAGCGTCGCTCCAAGCAGCGACAGCAGCCCGACGATCATCGCCACATGCACCGCCAGCGCGATGTTGGCGAGGAAGCCGAAGAAGCCGTAGGCGACGAACATGAACGCCACAACCAGGATCGAACCGATGATGCCGGCGACTTTGCCGGCATGAATGGAATCCTGTCCGAGGCCAGGGCCCACCGTGCGCTCCTCGATCACCGTCAGCGTCGCCGGCAAGGCGCCGGCGCGCAGCAGCACGGCGAGGTCGTTGGCGCTCTCAGCGGTGAAATTCCCCGATATCTGGCCGGTGCCGCCGGGGATCGGTTCGCGGATCTGCGGTGCCGAAATCACCTGATTGTCGAGGATGATGGCAAACAGCTTGCCAACGTTCTGTGATGTCGCCTGGCCGAACCGCTGCGCCCCTTTCGAATCGAAGCGAAACGAAACAACCGGCTCGTTGTTCTGGGAGTTGAACGTCGCCTGGGCATCGACGAGGTTTTCACCCGAAACGATGACGCGGTTCTCGATCAGATACGGAACCGGCGGGTCGTCCTGCGAATACAGCACCGAGGATCCCGGCGGCGGACGGCCGTTCAGCGCGTCCTGCACCGGCATCGATTGGTCGACCATCTGGAAGGTCAGCTTGGCGGTCTGGCCAAGAATTTCCTTCAGCCGTTGCGGGTCTTGGAGACCCGGCACCTGCACCAGGATGCGGTCGTCACCTTGCCGCTGCACGATCGGCTCGGTCGTGCCGAGTTCATTGACGCGGCGGCCGACGACCTCGATCGACTGCGTCAGCGCTGCCGAAGTACGATATTTGATGCCCGCATCGGTGACGGTGAACTTGAGCAGGCCGGGCTCGGAATCATCCAGCGTCATCTCCTGGATCGAGCCGCCGCTGAACAAGCCGGCCGCCACCGGATCGGTCAACGTCTTCAACGCCTTCTTGGCAGCCTCGATCTGTGCGGGATCGGTGATGCGGACCTGCACCGTGCGGCCCGTTCCGGCAAGGCCGGTATAGCCGATCTTGGCATCGCGCAGCAGCGTCCTGATTTCGTCGCGCGTCGTCTCCAGCCGATCTTTGATCAGATCGTTCGGATCCATCCTGAGCAGGATATGCGAGCCGCCCTGCAGGTCGAGGCCAAGCGTCATCTGCCGCTTCGGCACCCAGTCGGGCAGCTTGGCCAGCGTGCTGGCGGAAAAAAGGTTGGGCGCAGCGAGGACCACTGTGGCGGCCACGGCCAGCCAGATCAGGATCATCTTGAAGCGCGAAAAATAAAGCATATGGCGTCGTCCGTCAGGGCGTACTGGCGGATCGTTCCGCCGACAATTCGGTTATTTCTTGGCGTTCTGGTTCGCCACCGGCTCGCCCTTGACGCGCACGTCGGCAAGCGTCGAGCGCAGCGCCGTCACCTTGGTGCCGCCGCCAAGGTCGATCTCGAGCTCGTTGTCGTCGATCACCTTGGTAACCTTGCCGACCAAGCCGCCGCCGGTGACAACGGTGTCGCCGCGGCGAACCGCCGCCAGCATCTCGCCGCGCTTCTTCAGCTGCGTGCGCTGCGGCCGGATGATCAGAAAATACATGATCACGAAAATCAGAGCAAACGGCACGATCTGGATAAACATTGCGGACGAGTCCCCGCCGATGCCTTGGGCGTATGCCGGTGTCACGAACATCGAGGTACTCCTGAACTTTGAAAAACAGCCGCAAGGCGGCCCCGCCAAATTTGGCCGGAATATAGTCGGTAACGTTGCCAATGCAACTGCGCTGCCGGGCAAATCGGCTGCTTTTCCGGCCTGGTGAGCCGTGTTAGAGGGTGATCACGAAAAGCGATGCTCGGTTTTCGCAAAAGATCATGCCCGAACAAATGCTTGGGACGAGTTTCGAAACCGCTGAAATCAGGTAGGTTGCCCTACCGCACCGTCCTGAACGCGAAACAAAACGCGAAACAAAAAGACAAGAGATGACCGACAGCCCTATCGATATCCTGCACCAGAAGCTCGACCGCCTGATCGAGGCGGTCGCCCGCCTCGCCCCGCCGCCGGTGCCTCAAACCGACCTCCGCGAGGCCGATTGCTTCGTCTGGCAGGCCGATCCCGGCTATCTGGAACCGGTGCGCAAGGTCAACCGCGTCCATATCGGCCTGATCCGCGGCGTCGACCGCGTCCGCGACATATTGGTCGACAACACCGAGCGCTTCGCCTCCGGCTACGCTGCCAACAACGTGCTGTTATGGGGCGCGCGCGGCATGGGCAAATCGTCGCTGGTCAAGGCGGTACACGCCTCGGTCAACGCTTCGGCGAAGCCCGACGTGCCGCTCAAGCTTATCGAGATCCACCGCGAAGACATCGACACCCTGCCGAAGCTGATGGGCCTGCTGAAGGCAGCGCCGTTTCGCTTCATCTTGTTTTGCGACGACCTGTCATTCGACCATGACGACACATCCTACAAATCGCTGAAGGCAGCACTTGAAGGCGGCGTCGAAGGCCGCCCGGCCAACGTCATCTTCTATGCCACCTCGAACCGGCGGCATCTGTTGCCGCGCGACATGATCGACAATGAGCGCTCGACGGCGATCAACCCGTCGGAAGCGGTCGAGGAGAAGGTTTCGCTGTCGGACCGCTTCGGCCTGTGGCTTGGCTTCCACAAATGTTCGCAGGACGAATATCTCGACATGATCGATGGCTATGTCCGCCATCATGATCTGGCCATCGATCCCGAGACGCTGCGCGCCGAGGCGCTGGAATGGGCGACGACCCGCGGCAGCCGTTCGGGCCGCGTCGCCTGGCAGTTCACCCAGGATCTGGCAGGCCGGCTCGGAAAATCGCTCAAGGACTAGCCGCTCAAGGACTGGCAACAGAAGAAGCCCGCACCTTGCGGAGCGGACTTCCTCGGCGGGCTGAAGGTCAGGCGGCCCGCAAAATCGGATTTTTCTCTATTCGAGATAACCCGACGGATCGACCGGCGCCGAGTTCTTGCGCACTTCGAAATGCAGTTTCGGCGAGTCGGTGGTGCCGCTCATGCCGGACAGGGCGATTTCCTGGCCGCGCTTGACCTTCTGGCCGCGCTGCACCTCGATCGAGCTGGCATGGCCGTAGACGGTGACCAGACCGTTTTCGTGACGCACCAGCACTGTGTTGCCGAATTCCTTGAGGCCGTCTCCGGCATAGATGACGACACCGTTTTCGGCTGCCTTGACCGGCGTCCCCTCGGGCACCGCGATGTCGACGCCGTCCTTGCCGCCGCCGAAGCTGGAGATCACGCGGCCGCGCACCGGCCAGCGCATCTTGCCGATGCCGGTTGCATCCGGCGCCACCGCATCGTCGTCCTCGGCCTGCTGGATGACTTTCGCGTCCTTCTTCGGCGGCGTGTAGGAGGCGAGCGTCTGCGTCGGCGTGCCCTTGGCCGGCGGCTGGGTGGTGGCCGTCGTCACCGGATCGACCTTTGCCGGCTTCGCACTGGCGACGACAGCGGTTCCGCCTGCCGGCACTTTCAGGGTCTGGCCGATCTTGAGCAGTCCATCCTGCATGCCGTTCGCCTGCTTCAGCGCAACGACGCCGACGCCGGTCTTCCTGGCGATGGCGGACAGCGTATCGCCTTGCTGAACCGTGTAGGTGCCGCCGGCTCCGGCCGGCTTGGCCGTCGCCGAAGCAGTTTTTGGCGCGGCCTTTCCATCCTTCGGCTGGCTTGCGGCAGCCGAGGCATCCACCTGCGCGGCGGACTTGCCTTCCCTGACCTTCGGCTGCTGCGGCAGCACGGCCACCTTCTCCGGCGCATCGGCCGGCTGGTCGTGCCTGGTGCCGTTCGCGGGCTTGGCATCGGCGACTTTCGGCGCGGCGCCGTTGCTCGAATACGCATAGGCCGGGATGACGAGCTTCTGGCCGGTCTTCAGCCCTTTGGTCGCGCTCAGCCCGTTGACTTTCATGATGGCGTCGGCCGGCACGCCGTAGCGCCGCGACAGGCCGGAAATGGTCTCACCGTCCTTGACGACGATCTCGGTTGCATGCGGTGCGCCGGCGGCCGTCGCCACGCGCGGCGCGTCGGGCTCGGCGTTCTTGAACGGCCTTGCCGCAGGAGCGACGGTGCCGGTTGCCGTCCTGTCGACACGAGGAGCGGCAGGCGCCAGGGCCGGCGCGGCAGCGGTACGCACCGGGCGAGCGGCGGGTGCCAGGGCGGGAGCCGGCGGCGGCAATTGCTGCGCCGTAACGGGTTCGAGGCTTGAGCGGCTGACCGACTGGGTGTGGCTGCCGTCGATCGGCGCGGCCGCAACATCGCCCGGATAGGGCTGGGCAGCATCCTGCTTGTCGATGATGGCGCGCTGGTTGTTGGTCGAGGCGGTGAACACGTCGTCGACGCTGTTGAACCGCGCCACCTGGGAACTACACCCCGTCGCAGCCCCTGCGATCATGAGGACGGCGCAGCCACGCGCCAGATTGCGTCCGTTTGCCTTCAAAACACTGAATTGCATCGCACTAACCCGCACAGACCCGGTACAACTGAGCCTGATTAAAGCGCGTTAATGTTACCGGTCGGTTAAACCTGTAGAATCAGACGCAAATTTTCTTAAAAATGTTTCGAGGATCGAGCGCCGGGTGTGTTGAGATTCAGGTCAGGCCGAGCCGAAAATGGTGGATCCGAGAACCGGAGCGGAGCGTACATTTGGGTACGTGAGCACCGGAAGCGGAGGAAGCCGCAATTTGCAGGCCGGCCTCACCTGAATATCGACACACCCTAGATGATCGCCGCGACACTGCGCAGGATCGGCTGCAGACGCACCAGGCCGATATCCTCGCGTTCGAAGCGGCTGCCGACCTTGGTCAGCTTGGCCAGCACCTGCTCGCCCTCGTCGGGTCCGATGGGCGCAATGACGATGCCGCCGCTCGACAATTGGTCGAGCAGGAAACGCGGCAGGCTGTCGAAGGCCGCCCAGGCGACGATGCGGTCGAACGGCGCTTCGTTGGCCAGCCCGTTGGAACCGTCCGCCTGGCGCACGATGACGTTGCCGATGGCGAGTGCCTCGAGACGCTGCCGGGCCTGTTCGGCCAGCGTCTTGTAACGGTCGATGGTGACGATCCGCGCGGCAAGCCGCGACATCACCGCCGCCGTGTAGCCGGACCCGGTGCCGATCTCGAGCACGCGGTTGCCCGGTTCGATGGCAAGTGCCGCGATCACCGCCGCCTGCAGGTCGGCGCCTTCGATGGCCTCGCCGCATTCGATCGGCAGCATACGGTCCGACCAGGCAATCGAGTGGAAATGCGGAGACAGGAAGCCGCGCCGCGGCGTCGCCTCGAAGGCGGCGATCAGCGCCTTCGGCACCGTGCCCCTGCCGCGCAGGCGAAGCAGGAAGGCAGCGAAACCTTCGCGGTCGTCGACCGTTGCAGCGTGATTCAAGTTCATGCGAGCGCCTTGGCCAGTTGATCGCGGATTTCATGCGCGGTGAGATCGAGCTGCAGCGGCGTCACCGACACCAGCCGATTGCGCAAGGCATGGAGGTCGCTGCCTTGCTTGCCCTCGACCGGCTCGCGGCCGAAGCGCAGCCAGTAGTAAGGCAGGCCGCGCCCGTCGCGCCGCTCGTCGACCCACAGGCTGTGGACCAGCTTGCCCTGCGAAGTGACCACAGTTCCGGCGATCTCTTCCGGCGCACAATTCGGAAAATTGACGTTGAGCAGCACGCCGTCCGGCAACGGCATGGCGACGAGCTTTTGAAGCAGCGCTGGCGCCAGCGCCTCGGTTGTCTCATAGGGAACGACGCGGTCCTCGCCGACATAGGAATAGGCTTGGCTGATGGCGATCGAGCGCACGCCGAGCAGCGCGCCTTCCATGGCGCCGGCGACGGTGCCCGAATAGGTGACGTCGTCGGCGATGTTGGCGCCGGAATTGACGCCGGACAGGATCAGGTCGGGCGCTTCGGGCAGGATCTTCTTCACGCCCATGATGACGCAGTCGGTCGGCGTGCCGCGCACGGCAAAGTGTTTTTCGCCGATTTTCCTCAGGCGCAGCGGCTCCGAGATCGACAGCGAATGCGCATAGCCGGACTGGTCCTGTTCCGGTGCCACCACCCAGACGTCGTCCGACAGCGTGCGGGCGATGCGTTCGAGTGATGCAAGGCCCTCGGCATGGATGCCGTCGTCGTTGGTCAGAAGGATGCGCATTATTTCGATTCGATCTTTTCCAGACCGCCCATGTAAGGCCGAAGCGCTTCAGGAATGGTTACGCTGCCGTCCTCGTTCTGGTAATTTTCGATGACGGCGATCAGAGCGCGGCCGACGGCGGTGCCCGAACCGTTCAGCGTGTGGACGAAGCGGTTGCCCTTGCCATCCTTGTCCTTGTAGCGGGCGTCCATGCGCCGGGCCTGGAAATCGCCGCATACCGAGCACGACGAGATTTCGCGATAGGTATTCTGGCCGGGCAGCCAGACCTCGATATCGTAGGTCTTGCGCGCGCCAAAGCCCATGTCGCCGGTGCACAGCGTCATGGTGCGGAACGGCAGGCCCAGCCGCTTCAGCACCTCCTCGGCGCATTCGGTCATGCGCTCGTGCTCGGCAATCGACGAGTCCTGATCGGTGATCGACACCAGCTCGACCTTATTGAACTGGTGCTGACGCAGCATGCCGCGCGTGTCGCGGCCGGCCGAACCCGCCTCGGAGCGGAAGCACGGCGTCAGCGCGGTATAGCGCAGCGGCAGTTTTTCGTGCGGCGTGATCTCCTCGCGCACGAGATTGGTGAGTGGGACTTCGGCGGTGGGGATTAGGCCAAGCCTGCCATCCCCATGCCGGGCGAAGAACAAATCTTCCTCAAACTTTGGCAGCTGCCCAGTCCCGAAAAGCGCCTCGTCGCGCACCATCAGCGGCGGGACGATCTCCTCGTAGCCGTGCTCGGTGGTATGCAGGTCGAGCATGAACTGGCCGAGTGCGCGCTCCATGCGCGCCAGCTGGTTCTTGAGCACCGTGAAGCGCGAGCCGGAAAGCCTTGCCGCGTGCTCGAAATCCATCATGCCGAGCGCTTCGCCGATCTCGAAATGCTCTTTCACCCAATTCGGCCGCGTCGGCAGCTTGCCGACGACGCGCTTGACGACGTTGTCGTGCTCGTCCTTGCCGACCGGCACATCGTCGAACGGCACGTTGGGCAGCACCGCCAGTGCGTCGTTCAGCGCCTTGTCGAGTTCGCGTTCGCGCGCCTCGCCGTTCTGGATGAAGGCCTTGATCTCGCCGACCTCAGCCTTCAGCCGTTCGGCAAGCGCGGCATCGCCCGAGCGCATGGCATTGCCGATCTCCTTCGATGCGGCGTTGCGGCGCTCCTGCCTGGTCTGCAGCTCGGTCAGATGCTCGCGCCGCGCCTCATCCGCAGCGATCAGATCGTCGACGGTGGACTGCGCCGCCTCGGCCGACCACGAGCGCTTCTGGAGCGCGTCGACAAGGGCCTTCGGGTTGTCGCGAATCCATTTGATGTCAAGCATGGTCTGTTCGTCCTCGAGGGCATGTCGCCCAAAAAATGCGCAGCGGTTGTGGGGCAACGACATGCCCAAAACAAAGACCAGAGGGCGTAAACCGCATCTTTCATTGATGCAAGACGGGAACGCCGGCGTTTCTTCACGCCGCCATCTGTCCCGCCGACTTCACAGACGGCAGCACTCGCAACATTTGGTCGAAAGGGAACCTGAAACAAAAAAACCCGCCTCAGAGGGCGGGTCGTCGGCGCCGAATCAGCACCATACCCAGATTAGTAGCATAGCTGCCGGCACAAAGCAAGAACAAAGTTGCTGCGGCCGGAAGAAAGATGCCAGCCGGTAACCCCACCTACGTCGACGACGCGTCCGCCGGCTTTTCGGCCACCTCTTCCGTGGCGTCCTGCTTTTCGCGGGCGACACGGTCGCGCTCCTTGCTGCGCTCGATCAAGCGAGCCGACCAGATCGAGACCTCGTAGAGCAGGATCGTCGGAATTGCGAGGCCGATCTGGCTCATCGGGTCGGGCGGCGTCAGCACCGCCGCCACGACGAAGGCGATGACGATCGCCCATTTGCGCTTCTCGGCCAACCCTTGCGACGACAGCATGCCGACTCGCGTCATCAGGCTTGTCACCACCGGCAACTGGAACACCAGGCCGAAGGAGAAGATCAGCGTCATGATCAGGCTGAGATATTCGGACACTTTCGGCAGCAGCGAAATCTGCACCTGGTCGTTGGTGCCGGTCTGCTGCATGGCGAGGAAGAACCACATCACCATCGGCGTAAAGAAGAAATAGACCAGCGACGCGCCCATCAGAAACAGGATCGGCGAGGCGATCAGGAACGGCAGGAAGGCATTGCGCTCGTTCTTGTAGAGGCCGGGCGCGATGAATTTGTAGATCTGCGTGGCGATCAGCGGAAAAGCGATGACCATGCCGCCGAACATGGCGAGCTTGACCTGGGTAAAGAAGAACTCCTGCGGCGCCGTATAGATCAGCTCGACCTTGTGCGGGTCGAGCCCGGCCCATTGGGTCGCCCATCTGAACGGGATCACCAACAGGTTGAACAGCTTCTTGGCGAAGAAGAAGCACACAAGAAAAGCAACGAAAAAACCGCCGATCGACCACATCAGCCGCCGGCGCAACTCGATCAGGTGCTCCATCAGCGGAGCCGACGATTTTTCGATCTCGTCCTTTTCCGTGTCCGAAGTGCTCACTTGGCGGCTCCCGCCGTTTTCGTGGCGGCCGGCTTCTTCGTTGCTGCCGCAGGCTTCTTCGCTGCTGCCGCCGGCTTCTTCGCTGCTGATGACTGCGCTTTCGGCTCAGCTTTTGCCTTCGGCGCAGCGGTTTTGGCCGGCTTGGCCGGCACTGCGGCCGCGGCGTTCGCGGGCGCCGGCTTCTTCTTTGCCGCCGGTGCTTTTTGCGGCACGGCCGCTGCAGTCGTTTGCGCCTCTACTGCCGGCGCCACGACGGACTCGTCCGTCATCGCCGGAAAGATCGGCGTGGCCGGCGTCGGCTCCGGCGGGCTGACGCCCGGCATCGTCGTCGCGCCGTTCTTCAGCGGCTCGGCTGCCTGCTCTGTCGAGGCGGCCTCGACCGCCGGCTTGGGTTTCATCACGGCATCGACGCCGGAACGGACGTCGGCGGCGGCCTGCTCGAATGGATTGAGCTGCTTCCTGATCTCGGCTGCCGGATTGAGGCTTCTCAGCGACTCGACCGACTTCTTGACGTCGTCGAGTTCGGCTTCCTTCAGTGCGTCGTTGAACTGCCGCTGGAAATCCGACGCCATGGCGCGCAGCTTCGCCGTTGTGCGGCCGAAGGTGCGCAGCATGTTGGGCAAATCCTTGGGCCCGACGACCACGATCATGACGATCGCGATCACCAGCATCTCGGTCCAGCCGACTTCGAACATGGCTATACGTTCCGACTCAAGTTTCAGGCCGACTCAAGTTTTGGCCAACCAAAGTTTTGGGCTCAGCTTTTGCTGGCCTTTTCCTTCGGTACCGACACGGTCTCGTCGGAACGGTGTTCGACGGTGCGCTTGTCCTCGGCAGTCTCGTCGTCGGCCATGCCCTTCTTGAAGCTCTTGATGCCCTTGGCCATGTCGCCCATCAGCTCGGGGATCTTGCCGCGGCCGAAGACCAGCAGCACGATCACCAGAACGATCATCCAGTGCCAAATCGAAAATGAACCCATAGCAAATCTCTCTCGAACGGTTTCCCAGACGCTGATCTATGCGCTTTCGGGTTCGGATTCAAACAGAACTGCGCCAGAGTTCATGAATGAGTGGCCGAAGTCACGCACTTTCGGCACGGCGGCCCGCTACCAATCGGCGCAGTTCCATCCTGGCTGTGGCTTAAAGATGGCGCTCGTCTCAATCGTCCGTGACGCGCGGCGTCAAAAGGCCGAGTTCCTCGAGGTCGATGTCGGTCAGCGGATCCTCTTCGTCGGTGAGCGCATCGGGGTCGGCCGGCGGCAGCGGCACCGCGAAATTAGACGGCATGCGGCCGGACAGCAGCCCGGCACCTTTCAATTCCTCCATGCCGGGGAGATCGCGGATCTCCTCCAGCGCGAAATGGTCGAGGAAAATGTCGGTTGTGCCGTAGGTGACGGGACGGCCGGGCGTGCGGCGCCGGCCGCGCATCCTCACCCATTCCGTCTCCATCAGCGTGTCGAGCGTCCCCTTTGACGTCTCGACGCCACGGATGTCCTCGATCTCGGCGCGCGTCACCGGCTGGTGGTAGGCGATGATCGCCAGCACTTCGAGGGCGGCGCGGGACAGCTTGCGCTGCTGCACCGTGTCGCGGCTCATCAGGAAGGCGAGGTCGCCGGCGGTGCGGAAGGCCCAGGCATCGCCGACGCACACCAGATTGACGCCGCGCCGCGCATAGATCTGCTGCAGTTCGGCCATTGCCGCGGCAATGTTGATGCCGTCGGGCAGGCGCGCGGCGAGTTGTTTTTCGCTGACCGGCTCGGCGCTGGCGAATACGATCGCCTCGGCCATCCGCACGGCCTCCGCCATATGCAGCCGCTCGCCGGGATTCTGCGACAAATTCTGCCCCTGGTTTTGTGCCGGGTTCTCGGCAACCGCGCCTTGCTCGGCGTCGTCCTCGACTTTGAACGGAATGACCGAGGCGTTGGCGCGTTCGCTCATGGTGTCACCTCGACTATCTTGATGGCTTGAGCGCGGCCGCGCAGATAAAGCGGCGCGAACACCTGGTCCTGCCGCATCTCCATCTTGCCTTCGCGCACCAGTTCCAGCGTTGCGGCAAACGAGCTGGCGACAGCGGTGCGCCGCTCTTCCGGGCCGGCGAGATATTCGACCAGGAAACTGTCGAGCGCCGTCCAGTCGCGTAGCGACCCGATCAGCCTGATCAGCACGTCACGCGCATCCTTGAGCGACCACACGCCGCGCCTGGCGATCGTCACATTGGTGATCGCCTGCTTTTGGCGCTGCTGGGCATAGGCGGTCAACAAATCGTAGAGCGAGGCCGAATAGGCATTTCGCTTCTCGACGATGACCATTTCCGGCATGCCGCGCGCAAACACGTCGCGTCCGAGCCGGTTGCGGTTGACCAGCCGTGCCGCCGCGTCGCGCATCGCCTCCAGCCGCTTCAGCCGGAACTGCAGCACTGCCGCCAGTTCCTCGCCGCTTTCGCCTTCGTCGCCGGGCTGCTTGGGGATCAGGAGCTTCGACTTGAGGAAGGCCAGCCATGCCGCCATCACCAGATAGTCGGCGGCAAGCTCCAGCCGCAGCGCCCTCACCTTCTCGACGAAGGCCAGATATTGCTCGGCCAGCGCCAGGATCGAGATGCGCGACAGGTCGACCTTCTGGTTGCGGGCAAGATGCAGCAGAAGATCGAGCGGACCCTCGAAACCGGCCACGTCGACGACCAAAGCGGGATCGCCGGTCAGCCGGGAATCATCGTTCTCGGCCCACAGACGGTCCATCGGTGCGGCCTTGCCGGCCTTCAGGTCCAATGTTTCCGCCACTTCGCTTCCTTTGATGCTAGGCCACCGCGTCGAAATAACTGGCAAATTCGGCCCGAATCTCGGTCTCGTCCGCTACGTCACGGTTCCTGATATAGGTCAGCGCCCGCTCCGCGCGCTCAAACGACTTGCCTTCAAGTCCGGTCGTTCGCGATGCAATGCCGGCCATCTCCTCAAACACGCCGTTGCAGTGAAGGACCAGATCGCAGCCCGCCGCAAGGATAGCGGCCGCCTTTGACGGGAAATCCCCAGAAAGTGCCTTCATCGAGGTGTCGTCGCTCATCAACAGACCGTCGAAGCCGATTTCGCCGCGGATGATCTTTTCGATGACCTTGCCGGATGTCGTGGCCGGGTTCTTCGGGTCGATCGCGCTATAGACGACATGCGCCGTCATCGCCATCGGCAAATGGTTGAGCTCCCCGAACGGCGCAAAATCATGCCGCTGCAGGTCGCCGATCGAGGCGTCGACGGTCGGCAGTTCGAAATGCGTGTCGGCGAAGGCCCTTCCATGGCCGGGAATATGCTTCATCACCGGCAGCACGCCGCCCGCCATCAGGCCTTCCGCCGCGGCGCGACCCAATTCGATGACGGCGCGCGGCTCCTTGCCATAGGCGCGTGCGCCGATGACGTCGCTGGCGCCCTCGATCGGCACGTCGAGCACCGGCAGGCAATCCGCCGTGATGCCGTAGCGCAGCAGATCGAAGGCATGCAGCCGCGCCATCAGCCAGGCGGCACGGGTGCCGGCGTCATGGTCGTCGCGCCACAAGGCGCCGAGTGCGCCGGCAGCCGGATAGTTCGGCGCCAGCGGCGGCCGCAGGCGCTGCACCCGGCCGCCCTCCTGGTCAATGAATACCGGCGCATCCGCGCGCCCGACGCAGTCGCGCATGGCGGCGACCAGATCGCGGATCTGCTCGGTCTCGCCGATATTGCGCGCAAACAGGATGAAACCCCACGGGCATTCGTTGCGGTAGAAACGGATCTCGTCGCGGGTCAGTGATTTCCCGGCGCAGCCGAGGATCATGGATTTTGATTCGGTCATGCGGAACAGTTTAGAGCTTCGCGCCGACAAAGGGAATCGCCCGCAATTGCCTCCAGGGATTTCCGTTCACGCAAAAAAGCCGGCGCGAGCGCCGGCTTTTCGAGAGGTTTTTGGTGCCGCTAGTGGGACACGAAGCAATTGCCGCCGGCAGCCTTGTAGCTGGTGCACAGTTTGATCGCCTCGTTGCGCGACTGCGCTGGAACGCGGACGCGGTAGAAGGTGCCCTTGCCGGCAATTTCGGCCTTGACGATGTTGGCGGTGCGGCCGGAAAGCACGCTGCCGTAGCGGCGCTGCAGATCCTGATAAGTCGACTGGGCGCTTTCGACTGTCGGCTGCGAAGCGATCTGTATCGACCACGAACCAGCGCCGGCCGCGGCCGGATCGATGGAAGCAACCTGATCGGGCTTGACTTCGCCGACTACGTCGACCGGCTGGTCGGACGGACGCTGCGGCGCCACTGGGACCGTGGCCGGGGTGTTGGCGGACTGCTTGCTGGCTGAGGGCTGGGCCTTGGCTTCGGCCTTGGTGTCGGGCTTGGGCGCCGGCTGCAGCTTGGTGGTTTCGGCCTGATCGCCACTCGCCTGATCGCCACTCGGCTGGTCACCAATCTTCTGATCGCCAATCTTCGGATCACTTGTCATCTGCTCGATCAGGGGCACGGTGCCAGTCTGCGCGGCGGCGTCGGCCTGGGCCGACGGAGCCACGTGCTGCGGCGCCGGATCTGCCGGCTCGGCAGCAGCCATCTGCGGGGCGGCAGGCGCCGGATCCTCGCGCGCCACCAGCGAGCCGTCAGGTTTCACGACCATGGTCCGTACCTTGCGCGGCGCAACGGCGACGATCTCGGGGTTGGCACCCTTCTCGGCCTCCTGCAGAACCTGCGCGATGCGATCCTCGGACTTGGGCGCCGGTGCGGCGGCAGTTTCGGTACCGCCAGCGGCATTGGCGCCAAGCGCATCGGTGTCAGGCGCGTTGGTATCAGGCGCGTTGATACCAGAGGCGTTGGTGTCGGACGCCACTGTGCCGGGCGCGTCGAGATCGTCCGCGGCGTCGGGGTCATTGGGCGAAAGATCGACGACGCGGCTCTCCGGTTCGTTGGCTTTCAGGTCCACAGGCTCTTCGGTGTTGGTGACCAGCTTCTGCTGAACGGGCTCGGCGGGCTTGGCGCCCTTGACCACAGCGTCATAGACCTTGTTGTCCTGGTTCGGCACGACGGCGCCGCCTGGATTTTCCGGCTTGATCTTGATCGGCCTGTTGTCGGCCTTGACGATAATCGGCGCATCGCCGTCGCTCTTGCCGCCGAGGGTCAACGCAAAGGCGCCAAGGCCTCCGGCGATCGCCACCGCGCCGACTATCGCTCCTATCAGCAGCCCGCGCCTGCGCGGCCGCCTTTCGGCCTCGCGTTCGGCGAGGCCCGGGACCGACATCTCGTCGTCCAGTTCGGGATCGTAGTCGAGCTCATCGAAGGTGAAATCGTCGGCTTGCGAAACCGGCTGGCCACCGGGCAATGGGCCCAGATCGAAACCGTCCGCTGCATCGGCATAGGAAGCGGCCGCCGCGCTGACGGGGGCTTCCGCAGGCTTGGCGCCATAGGCGCGCGTCTCGCCACGATCTTGCTTATAACCAGACGCAAAGCCCGCATCGTATTCATCGTCATAGCCAGCACTGCGCACCGGGGCAGGCGCTATATCCGTGGCATTCATTTCGGTGAGAAGGCTGGCAAAATCGGCATCAAGATCGTCGTAGGCGGGCGCCACCGGCTCGTCATCGTCGAAGTTGAGCTCCGGAATGTCGAGATCGTCCGCCAGCGCCACGACGCGCTCGGGCACGTCGACCGTCTCGACATCGGGCATCTCGTCATACGCGGAAGGCTGTTGATGCGAGGTTGGTGCAGCTTCCGTGTAGGCGGGCCGATCGTCATAGGACGGCCTCTCTTCACGGGATGCCTGGCCTTCATAGGACGGCGCCTCTTCGACCGGTGCGGCCCGATAGGACGGCGCCCCAGCCGGCTGCGGCGGTGGTGCCGGACGCGCCGATGCCACCGGCTGGCTTGCAAAAGCGGGCTGAGGCTGTGCGACCGGCGTCACGCGGCTCCACGAGCGAGCCGGCTCGGGCGGTGTGGCGCGTGTCGTCGGCCAGTTCAGCGCATCGAGCGGGTCTTCTTCGGCAGCAGCTGCCGCACTCTTGTCGGCCGAGTCATGATCCAGGCCGATATTCCTGGCGAAGTCGGCATCGAGCGCATCGTTGTCCAAATCATCCGCAGGTCCGGCAGCGGCTTCAGCGCCGAAATCCTCGCCTTCAAGCTCATCCAAGAGGACACTGCCAAGATCGGCGTCATCGGCGGCACTGGACTGCTGCGGCTCAGCGGGCTCGTGCTCGTCGAGTTCCCAATCCAGCTCGTCGACAGGATGCACCGGTTCGTTGGTGACGTCTTCAGCCGCCACCATGGGCTGTTCAGCAGCCACTGCTGGCTCCTGAATTGCGGGCGCCACGGGCTGCTGAGCAGCAGCCATCACAGGCTTCTGGGCAGGCTGCTGGCTTGTCTGAGGTTCGTTGGCCGCTTGTGCCGGCCGTGTGCTCATTGCACCCAGCAGCGCGTTCAGCTCGTCTTCCAGGCTGCGTTCCTCAGCCACTGGGGCTGTCGGGACGACAGCGGCCGGCGCCACTGGTTCGGCCGCAACCTGCGCCACGGGCTCTTCGACGTCCTCCGCAAGCGCATCGTCGAGGCTCAGATCGAAATGGTCGTCGAACGCCGCTTCAGCAGCCGTGCCGGAAAGCCGGGCGGCCTCTGGTTCTTCGATTTCGGCAGGCTCGTTCGGGCGAACGTCTAAGTCCATGTCGACATCGGCCATGGCATCATCGAAATGGCCGGCAAAATTCTCATCGTCCGAAACCGCCTCAACCGGCGATGCCGGGGCGGCGACGGTTTCCGCCGGCTCATGCTCGTCGAACATCAGCTCGTCTTCGAGCGAGCTTGCAGCGGCATCGTCGAACTCGTCATCGAACGCAGGCTCGGCGGCTTGCGCCGCGGTTTCAACGGCGACGGCCTGCTCCATCGGCTCATGTTCTTCGAGCATCAGCTCGTCTTCGAGCGAGCTGGCCACGGCGTTGTCGAACTCATTGTCGAAGGCAGGCTCGTCGTCGAAGGCAGGCTCGTCGACCGGCGCGTATGCATCGGCTGCGGCCCTGGGTCCGTCCTCGCCCGTCGCCCCGATCTTACCCGTCACATCGTCGTCGAGCCGAAAATCCTGGTCGACAGGGCCGGCAAGTTCGTCGTCACTCGACAGGTCGTCCTCGAACGGCGACACGTCTTCGAGCGAGCCGGCGACGGCATTATCGAACTCGTCGTCGAACTCCGGCTCGACAGCGGGAGCGAACGACCTTTCGGGGCCGGAGGCAATTTCGTCGGCGGCAACAGGAGCGGCCGCAACAGGAGCAGCATCATCCACCGCACTGTCGTCGAACGCGAAATCCTGTTCGAACGAGGCGGCAAGCGCGTCCTCCATCTCATCCGTGCTAGCCGGTTCGGGTGCCGGCTCGCGAAACTCGACAGGGGAAGCATTGTCATTGGCGTCGGCGCCGAACTCGCCCATCAACTCCTTCTCGAGATCGATGTCGAAATCGCCCTCGCCCACCGGCGGCTCGACGGCAGCGGTTTTCGGCTGGGCCGGGGTTTGCGGTTTGACCGGCTGGCGCGGGTCGAACCCCATGATCCTGGTCAGTTCCGCGAACGGATCATCGTTGGCGATGTCGTTGTGGTCGGCTGCTCTCAGCTGGGTTCTGTCTGCCATTATTGTTCCCGAACTCGCACTCATTCGGACGCCATGGACGTCGCGTAGGGTTGGCCCTTACCAGCGCAATGTGGGCAAAAGGTGACAGGTTTTTTACTCAAACCTAACGCATTTCGGTGGGCGCATTGGCTCCGATCAGCGTCAGGCCGGACGTCAAAACGTCCGAAACAGCCTGCACCAGCCCTAGTCTGGCATGCGTCAATTGTCGGTCGTTAACCTTAACAAAACGTAAGTCGGGATTATCGGTGCCCCGGTTCCAGTGTCCGTGGAAGCTGGACGCGAGTTCGTAGAGGTAGAATGCCAGCCGGTGGGGCTCAAGCGCGAGCGCCGCGGCTTCGATCAGCCGCGGATATTCGGCAAGCTTCCTGATCAGGCCGATCTCGCCCTCATCGGTCAGCAAAGCCACTTCGGCGGCCAGCTGGTTGCGGTCGAACATGGCCTCGCCCAACTGCTCGCTTGCCTGCCGGAACACCGAATGGCAGCGCGCCGAGGCATACTGCACGTAGAACACCGGATTGTCCTTCGACTGCTCGGTCACCTTGGCGAAGTCGAAGTCGAGCGGCGCGTCGTTCTTGCGATAGAGCATCATGAAGCGAACTGCATCTCGTCCAACTTCTTCGATGACCTCCCGAAGAGTGACGAAATTCCCAGTTCGCTTTCCCATCCGCACCGGCTCGCCGGCGCGAAAAAGCCTCACCAGCTGGCAAAGCAGCACGGTAAGCTTGACCTCGTCGCCGGCAATCGCCCGGGCAAGCGCTTCCAGCCGTTTCACATAGCCGCCATGATCGGCGCCAAGCACATAGATCAGGTTGACGAAGCCGCGATCGACCTTGTCCTTGAGGTAAGCGACATCGGCGGCGAAATAGGTGAAGGTGCCGTCCGACTTGACCAGCGCCCGGTCCATATCGTCGCCGACCGCGGTCGAGCGGAACAGCGTCTGCTCGCGGTCCTCCCAGTCGTCCGGCTTCTCGCCCTTGGGCGGCGGCAGCTTGCCCTTGTAGATGTGGCCCTTCAGCGTCAGGTCGTTGATCGCCGAGCGGATCTTCTTTGCATTGTTGGCATGCAGCGTCCGCTCGGAGAAGAAGACGTCGTGATGCACGTTGAGCAGCGCCAGATCCTCACGGATCATCGCCATCATCGCGTCGATCGTCCTGTCCTTGACGATGGCAAGCGCCTCCTCGTCCGGCATCTGCAGCAGGGAGCGGCCGAATTCGCTGGCCAGCGCCCGGCCAACGGGGATCAGATAATCGCCTGGATAAAGCCCGGCCGGAATCTCGCCGATCTCATCGCCAAGCGCCTCGCGGTAGCGCAGCATGACCGAGCGTCCGAGCACGTCGATCTGCGAACCGGCATCGTTGATGACATATTCCTTGGTCACGTCGTAACCGGCGAAGGCCATCAGGTTGGCGAGCGCGTCGCCGACCACGGCACCCCGGCAATGGCCGACATGCATCGGTCCGGTCGGGTTGGCCGAGACATATTCGACATTGGTTTTCTTGCCGCCGCCGACCGTCGAGCGGCCGTAATTGCGGCCTTCGCCGAGCAGCGCCGTCAGATGCGCCTGCCAGAAGCCGTCCTTGAGCCTGAGATTGACGAAGCCCGGGCCGGCGATCTCGGCGGCCGCGATATCTTCGTCGACGCGTAGCGCCTCGGCCAGCCTTTCGGCCAGCGCGCGCGGATTCTGGCCGGTCGGCTTGGCCAACACCATGGCAGCGTTGGTCGCGAGGTCGCCATGGCTGGCATCGCGCGGCGGCTCGACGGCGATGCGCGACAGGTCCGGCGGCACGCCATCCTTGTCTTTCAAATCAAGCGCTTCGACGGCCTTTATGATTCGCGCGTTGAAATCGGCGAAGATGTTCATTGCTATGGCTCTGACGGTTTTGCAGGGGATCCGGCTCGTTGGCCGGCAAAATCGCGCCCGCCCTAGCTCAAATCCGGCGTATGGTCAAACAAACGCCTGTGTTCCTTGAGTGCATACGTGTCCGTCATGCCGGCCAGGAAATCGGCAACACTGCGCGCCTTGACGCGATCCTCTGCCCGGTCGAGCCCTTCGCGCCAGCCATCCGGCATGGCGCGCGGATCGGCGAAATAGACGTCGAACAGGTCCCTGACGATCTGGTCGGCCTCAGCGCGCACCCGCATGACCTCCGCGTGCCGATAGAGATGCTTGTAGAGAAAGGCCTTCAGCTCCTTTTCCGATACGGCCGTCTCGGCGGAGAAGCTCACCATCGTCTCGCCGGCCGCCCTTACCGCCTCGGCGCTGTCGGGCTTGATGCGCGCCAGATTGGCCGTCGTCGAGACGATCACGTCCTCGACCATGATAGTGATCTGCCGGCGCATCAGCTCGTGGCCGGTGCGTACGTCATCGAGCGCCGGATAGCGCTCACGCACCCCCTTGAGGATCGACCCCGGCAGCGAGAGGTCCTCCAGCATGTCCAGCGTCAGCAGCCCTGCCCTCAGCCCGTCGTCGATGTCATGGGTGTTGTAGGCGATGTCGTCGGCAATCGCCGCGCACTGCGCCTCGATACCGG
This sequence comes from Mesorhizobium sp. M0894, assembly GCF_040319725.1. NCBI lineage: Bacteria > Pseudomonadati > Pseudomonadota > Alphaproteobacteria > Hyphomicrobiales > Phyllobacteriaceae > Mesorhizobium > Mesorhizobium sp. M0894. Next base: position 35,328 of record NZ_JAMYOG010000027.1, read on the forward strand.
CGAAGCGGTCGAGCTCGAGGTCGTGCAGTTCGGAATAGTCGCGGATCGCCTGCGGCACCGGCCCCTTCAGCCCTTTGCCCTTGGCATCGGTCAGTGGGCCATTGTGCTTGACCAGCCCCTCCAGCGTTTCCCAGGTGAGGTTCAGCCCATCGAACTCGGCATAGCGCCGCTCCAGCCGCGTCACCACGCGCAGCGATTGCGCATTGTGGTCGAAGCCGCCCCAGGCGGCCATCTTCTCGTTCAGCGCGTCCTCGCCGGTATGGCCGAAGGGTGTGTGGCCGAAGTCGTGCACCAGGGCCACCGCCTCGGCCAGGTCCTCGTCGCCGCGCAGTGCCCGCGCCAGAGCGCGTGCAATTTGCGCCACCTCGATCGAATGCGTCAGCCTTGTGCGGTAATGGTCGCCTTCGTGTGCGACGAACACTTGCGTCTTGTGCTTCAGCCGGCGGAACGCCGTCGAATGGATGATGCGGTCGCGGTCGCGCTGGAACGGCGTGCGCGTCGGGCTTTCCACCTCGTCGAACAGCCGGCCGCGCGACTTCGCCGGGTCGCTGGCATAGGCCGCGCGCGGCCGATAGCCGAATCCGATGTCGCCCAACTCGTTGGTCATAGCGTATGCCGCAGTTGACTTGCCCCGTCGCGCTTCATACCTATCATACGAAACCGAAAGCAAGGTGACGCCCATGGGCGCTGATGCCAAGACCGCCATGAAAGTCGAGATGACCGACGCCGCCGCCAAGCGGATCGCCAAGATCGTGGCGAGCGAAGCCGGCAAGACGGCCCTGCGCGTCTCGGTCGAGGGCGGCGGCTGTTCCGGCTTCTCCTACAAGTTCGATCTGGTCGATAGGCGCAATGATGACGACGTCGCCATCGAGAAGGACGGCGCAACCGTGCTGATCGACGACCTGTCGCTGGTCTATATGGGCGGCTCGGTGATCGATTTTGTCGACGATCTGATGGGCCAGTCGTTCCAGATCAGGAACCCCAATGCGGTCGCCTCCTGCGGCTGCGGCACCAGCTTCTCGATCTAGAAATGCCCGACATCGGCGCGGTCCGTCAGATCGCGCTTTCCGCCGGACGCGACCTCGACGCAACGCTGGCCTTCTGGCGCGAGGTGCTCGGCATGAGTCTGCATGCGCGTTTCGATCCTCCAGGCATCGCCTTCATCATGGCAGGTGACGTGCGCCTGCTTTTCACCGACGGCCTGCCGGCCGGCACCGTCTATCTCGACATATCGGACCTCGAAGAGTTCCACGCTTCGGCAAGGGCCGCCGGTGTTCCCTTCACCGCGCCGCCGGCGCTCGTCCATCGCGACACCGAAGGCCTGTTCGGCCAGGCGGGGGAAAGCGAGTGGATGGCCTTCCTAAAGGACCCGGCAGGCAATACGATCGGCCTTGTCGAACGTCACCCGCCGGATCGCTAGTCTCCGGACCACCAGCCTATCGAGGACGTCATGAAAATCGTCACCTGGAACATCAACGGCGTCCGCGCCCGCATCGGCAATTTGACCCATTGGCTGACGGAAAGCGCGCCCGACATCGCCTGCCTGCAGGAGATCAAGACGGTCGACGAGCAATTTCCTCGCGCCGAGATCGAGGCGCTCGGCTACAATGTCGAGACCTACGGCCAAAAAGGCTTCAACGGCGTCGCCATCCTGTCGAAGCTGCGTTTCGACGAGGTCAATCGCGGCTTGCCGGGCGACGATGCCGACGAGCAGGCGCGTTTCATCGAAGGCGTGTTCTCGACCGACAAGGGCGCCTTGCGGGTTGCCTCTATCTATCTGCCGAACGGCAACCCAATCGACGACGAGAAGAAGTTCTCCTACAAGCTTTCCTGGATGACGCGGCTGGAGCGCTGGGCCGAGGAGCGGCTTGCACTGGAAGAGCCGCTGGTCCTGGCCGGCGACTACAATGTCATTCCTGAGCCGGCCGATGCGAAATATCCGGAAAACTGGCTAAGCGACGCGCTGTTCCAGCCCGCAACGCGGCAGGCGTTCCGGCGGCTGAAGAATCTCGGCTTCACCGAAGCCGTGCGTGCCGTCACCGACGCCCCCGACGTCTTTACGTTCTGGGACTATCAGGCCGGCGCCTGGCAGAAGAACAACGGCATCCGCATCGACCACCTGCTTCTGTCGCCCGAAGCCGCCAATTGGTTTTCCTCGGCTTCGATCGAAAAACAGGTGCGCGCCTGGGAAAAACCCTCCGACCATGTGCCGGTGGCGATCGATCTGGCGCTGCGGCCGGCCTGATCGGAGCTGCTGTCCGGCGGCACATTGAGAAGTTGACCTCTTATCGCCACAAATCGCGCGCTTGATGAGAAATCATCATGGTGGCTGGGGTTCCCATGACTATCCGACTTGCACTTTGCACGTGTGCCGCGGCGCTCGCTTTTGGCGCGATGCCGGCCGTTGCCGCTCCGCTATGCCTTGCCAATGGCAAATCGTTCCAGATCGGTCAAATGGCCTGCCTGACACTTGCCGGACAAAGCCACCTCGCCCGCTGCGAGATGGTGCTCAACAACACGTCCTGGACAAAGCAGCGGGACGGCTGCCCGGAGAACACACTGGCCCCGCATCTGCAAGGCACGCCGATATCAACACCGGCGCCCGGCGGCGTGCCGGCGAAACCGACCGAGAACTGATTTAAATCGACAAATCCCGCCGGCCTACTGGTCGCCGCCACCCTTGGTCAGGATGTCGTCGGCCAGCGAAATCGCGGTGCGACGGTCGGCTTCGCCGGCGGCGGCAAACGCTTCTTCCTGCATGCCGCGGATCCATGGCTGGTCGGCGGGTGAGGCTCGTTCGAGTGCCGCGGTCATCATCGCCAGCCCGCGGACGATCTTGCCGCTTTGGAAAAGCAGGTTGCCGAGCGTCGCCTGCGCGCCCGCATGGCCCTTTTCGGCCGCCAGCTGGAACCAGCGTCCGGCCTGCTTGACGCTGGCCTTGACGCCGCCCTCGCCCTTGAGGAACATCTGGCCCATCTCGAACTGGGCGTTCGGATTGCGGTAGTTGGCGGCGGCACGCATGTAATATTCCTGGGCCGCCACCTCGTTCTCCTCGACGGGGCTGCCGGGAATGCCTTTCCTCAGATAGTCGCCAAGCGCCACCAGCGCGTCCGAAACATAGCTTTCCTCGGGCGAACCGGGCTCGACGTCCTGGTCGACGATCTCGCTGAAGAACTTGAACGCCGCGTAGTCGTCTCGCGCCACGCCATCGCCTTCGGCATACATGCGCGCAAGCTTCCAGGTGGCGCCGATCTGGCCGTTCTCGGCGGCATATTTGTAGGCTTCCGCGGCCTGCTCCTTATGGCCGTTCTTGTAAGCGGAAAAGCCGAACTGGAACACCGCCCACGGGCTCGACTGCGGCTTCACGCCGGTCTTGTCGTCGAACACCTTGTCGTCGAAGGCCATGGCCTGGCCGACGGCGCCTAAGGTCGCGCCAAACGTGGCGAGCGCAACCAGTGCCGAAAGGACAGACGACCTCAACAACTCAGATGTCCGCATAGCAGTGTGTTTCTTTGGCACCGCCCGGATGGGTGACCGCGCCGTCGCGGGCAGATCCGACCGTCTGTGCGTATTTCCAGATCGCGCCCGACTGATAGTCGGTCGTGCGCGCCTTCCATGCTTTTGCCCTCGCCGCCAGTTCGGCTTTGGACAATGCAACCTCGATCGTGCCGTTCACCGCATCGATCGAGATCAAGTCGCCGTCTTTCAGAAGCCCGATCGGGCCACCGACGGCCGCTTCCGGCCCGACATGGCCGATGCAGAAACCGCGCGTCGCGCCAGAAAAACGCCCGTCGGTGATGAGCGCCACCTTGCCGCCCATGCCCTGGCCGTAGAGAGCCGCCGTCGTCGACAGCATTTCGCGCATGCCCGGGCCGCCGCGCGGACCCTCGTAACGGATGACGAGAACCTCGCCTTCGCTATAGTTACGGCGCGTAACCGCCTCGAAACATTCCTCTTCCGAATCGAAGCAGCGCGCCGGACCCGAGAATTTGAGTTCCGCCATGCCTGCGACCTTCACGATCGCGCCTTCGGGGGCAAGGTTACCCTTCAAGCCCACGACCCCGCCGGTCTGGGTAATCGGCTTGTTGGCGGGACGGACCACATCCTGGCTGTCATTCCAGGAAACATGTTCCATATTTTCGGCCAAAGTGCGGCCGGTCACCGTCAGGCAATCGCCATGAAGATAGCCATGGTCGAGCAGCGTCTTCATCAAGAGCGGAATGCCGCCGGCCTCGAACATGTCCTTGGCGACGTATTTGCCGCCCGGCTTGAGGTCGGCGATGTAGGGTGTCTTTTCGAATATCCTGGCCACGTCGAAAAGGTCGAACTTTATCCCGGCTTCGTGCGCGATCGCCGGCAGATGCAGCGCCGCGTTGGTCGAGCCGCCGGTGGCCGAGACCACGGTCGCGGCATTTTCCAACGCTTTCATAGTAACGATGCCGCGAGGGCGGATGTTCCTTGCGATCAACTCCATGATCTTTTCGCCGGAAGCGAAATTGAAGCGGTCGCGCATCTCGTAGGGTGCCGGCGCGCCGCAGGAATAGGGCAGCGCCAGGCCGATCGCCTCAGCGACGGTGGCCATGGTGTTGGCGGTGAACTGGGCGCCGCAGGAGCCGGCCGACGGACACGCGGCTTGCTCGATTTCTAGCAGTTCGGCGTCGCCGATGGTGCCGACCGAATGCTGGCCGACCGCCTCGAATACGTCCTGCACGGTGATCTGCCGGCCACGGTAGCTGCCGGGCAGGATCGAGCCGCCATAGATGAAGATCGACGGCACGTTGAGGCGCACCATAGCCATCATCATGCCGGGCAGCGACTTGTCGCAACCGGCCAGGCCGACCAGCGCATCGTAGCAATGGCCGCGCATGGTAAGCTCGACTGAATCGGCGATGACCTCGCGTGACACCAGCGACGACTTCATGCCCTGGTGGCCCATGGCGATGCCGTCGGTGACGGTGATGGTGCAGAATTCGCGCGGCGTGCCTTTGGCGGCCGCCACGCCCTTCTTGACCACTTGCGCCTGGCGCATCAGTGAGATGTTGCAAGGTGCGGCCTCGTTCCAGCAGCTGGCGACACCAACCAGCGGCTGCGCGATCTCGGCCGCCGACAGCCCCATCGCATAGAGGTAGGAGCGATGCGGCGCCCGCTCGGGACCAACGGTCACGTGACGGCTTGGCAGCTTGGCCTTGGAGATCGCTCTGGCGTCCATACTCGTCCTTGCCGCGGGCGGTGCGGCCTGTCTCTTCGCCTAGCCTTTTGGCGCGTGTCCCGAGACAAGTTCGAGGTGCGCCGGGTTTATGGCGGGAAATGGGCAATGTTCCCAGGCGGCCGGGTGGCGCGAGGGTTGTTCAGAAACTGTTGCCGAAACGTCACAATTATCGGAGCGAACATCATGGGGGCAATTGTTGCGCTGGCCGAATGACGGATGACGCACCGAACGAAACGACCGGGCAGTGCCCGGCCGTTTTGTCGTTTAAAAATTTGTAGTTAGAACTTGATCTTGACGGAAGCCGAACCGGCGAGAAGCAGGTCGTTGCCGTAGGTATAGGTGACGGCATTTGCCACGTCGCCGACACCGCTGAAAGTCGATGACCCGCTCGTCAGCACACCGATCGAGCCGCCGAGCCTGACCTCGACCTGGTCGTTCGGCGAATAGGAGACGCCGCTGGCCACGGCCCAGGTATCCGACTGATAGCCGGAGGTCGTCGAGGTGCCGCGATCCCAGGTCAGCGAAACCACGCCCGACAATTGGTCGGTGAACTTGTGACCGATACCGCCCGTGATCGTCCAGCCGTCGCGATAAAGCAGGTCGAATGAAACGGGCGAGGGAGCACCGGTTACCGGACTGCGCACGCCATTGATGGCAATGACGCCAAGCTTGCTCCACTCCTGCCAGCGGATGGAACCAAAGGCCAGCCAGCCAGGAGCTATACCGCTCTGCAGCTTGAATTCCAGAGCCTGAGGTATCTCGGCCGACGCCGAGACTGGGTACACGCCGGTAGAGCCAGGAACCAGATCCGCTGGAAAGGCGCCCCTGAAGCCGGTCGTGTCGACCGTTCCCGACAGCCCGTCATATTTATAGCTGGAAGAGTACATCAGGCTGGCGCGCAGAGCGATCTCGGGGATCTCATAGGCTGCGCCCGCACGCCAACCCCATGCCTCGTCGGACAGCTTGAAGACGCCGAGGCCGGTATTGCCGAAGGCGAGCAGTGTCTGGCGGGACAGAAACGCGTCGACCTGCTGGTAGGAGACACCGCCAATGAATCGTATGGCGCCCTTGCCGACGTTCACCTTGTAAGAGCAGGTGAGACCGAAATCGTCTGTGTCGACGGAGTATTTGACCGCTGTCGGCGAATAGGCGTTGTTCATGCCGAAATTTGCGTCCGCACCATACGGTCTGGTATAGGTGGCAAGACAGTCTACGGGCTCAAAGATGTTGGCCTTGATGCCGACATGCGGCACCGCATAGTCGCCACCAACATCCACCGCCGACGTCGACAGCCCCGAGCCGTCCAGACGCTGCACATTTTTGAGCGTGCGTTGGGGCGAAACATAGGTGACGCCTGCATCGAACGAATATGGCGCCGCGTCGAACAGCTGGTCGATGTTGACGCCGCCCCGGTCAAAGCCTCCGGAGTGCGCCGTCCCGACCAAAGCCAGCGAAAAGGCCGCTGCGCCCAGCAGCGCTTTCAGACGCGAATAACACATGAATCTCCTCCCCGAATGTCATTCCATCAAGCTAGAACCAATTCAGGTTAATGGCGCAACAACGAATTCGCCGTGCGTACATGTACACCCTGGCCGAACGCATTTCCGACAAGGTGTCGGCCTTCTCGACAAGGCGGGAAAATGGCTGGCTCGGTACAAATCAATGAGAAAAATCGGGAAAATCGCCTAAATCACGACAAAACTGGGCATTTCGCGTGCGCAGCCACCCATTGTTACATTATGGCAACAATGGGGCAAAAACATTCAGTTTGCCTCAAGATTTACGCTGCGGAATGCCTGTTTTCGTGGCAGGAAGCCCATCTGGAAAGCAGATTCGTGACCCGGCGAATCTGCTCGATCAGCCGGCCCAATTTGCTCTATCAGCCGGCCCAATTTGTTCGATCAGCCGGCATCGCGCACCCGCGTCAATGCCACCGAAAGCTTCTCTTGCGCCTCGCGATATTCGGCGAGTTTTTCGCGCTCGGCCTCCACCACCTCGTCCGGTGCGTTGGCGACGAATTTCTCGTTGGACAGCTTCTTGTAAAGCCGCGCAATTTCCTCGGTCACCTTGGCAAGTTCCTTCTGCAGGCGCGCTGCCTCGGCTGTAACGTCGATCAGGCTGCCGAGCGGCAGGCAGATGGTCGCCTCGTTGACGACGATCTGGGCGGAGCCCTTGGGCGCCGCATTGACCAGCGAGATGTCGCCGACCCGCGCCAGCCGCTTGATGGCCGATGCCTGGCGCTCAAGCCTTTGGTGGGTCGTTTCATTGGCACCGATCACCATCAGGGGCGCGATCGCCGCCGGCGGCACGTTCATTTCCGAACGCACCGAGCGGATGCCGGAGACGAGATCGACCAGCCAGTTGATATCGGCGGCGGCCTCCTCGTCCTCGAAGTCGGGCGACGGCCAAGCCGCATGACAAAGCAGCGACGGCCGTTGCCTGCCTTCGCCGGCGGTTTCGGCCCACAGTTCCTCGGTCATGAACGGCATCATCGGATGCAGCAGCTTGTAGATCTCGTCCAGCACGAAGGCGACGCATGCCCTGCTCTCGGCCTTGGCGGCCTCGTCGGTGCCCATGAACACCGGCTTCAGCAGTTCCAGGTACCAGTCGCAGAACTGGTTCCAGACGAACCGGTAGGCAGCACCCGCCGCCTCGTTGAAGCGGTACGAGGTGATGCCGTCGGTTATGTCGCGCGCGGCTCGCGTCAGCTCCGTCAGGATCCAGCGGTTGACCGCCAGCTTGGCGTCCTGCAGCCAGAAATCGTCGTCGCGCGCCACTTCGTTCATCTCGGCGAAGCGCGTCGCGTTCCACAGCTTGGTGCCGAAATTGCGATAGCCGGCAATGCGGGCCGGATCGAGCTTAACGTCGCGCCCTTGCGCTGCCATCACCGTCAAGGTGAAGCGCAGCGCATCGGCGCCATATTCGTCGATGAGGTCGAGCGGATCGATGACGTTGCCTTTCGACTTCGACATCTTCTGTCCATTCTTGTCGCGAACCAGCGCATGCACATAAACGGTATGAAACGGCTCCTGGTCCATGAAATGCAGGCCCATCATCATCATGCGGGCGACCCAGAAGAAGATGATGTCGAAACCGGTGACCAGCACGTCGGTCGGGTAATAGGTCTCCAGCTCCGGCGTCTGGTCCGGCCAGCCGAGCGTCGAGAACGGCCACAGCGCCGACGAGAACCATGTGTCGAGCACGTCCTCGTCGCGGGTCAGGATCTCGCCAGGCTGGAAATTCTCGAGTTTGTCCTCGACCCAGGCCTTCCACGGCCCTTCCAGCGCCAGATAATATTCGACGGCGGCACCGAGCGCTTCTTCCTCGGTCTTTTCGACAAAGACATGCCCGTCCGGCCCGTACCAGGCAGGGATCTGGTGGCCCCACCAGAGCTGGCGCGAAATGCACCAGGGCTGGATGTTCTCCATCCAGTCGAAATAGGTCTTTTCCCAGTTTTTGGGCACGAAATTGGTGCGGCCCTCGCGCACCGAGGCGATCGCCGGCTTGGCCAGTTCCGCCGCATTGACATACCACTGGTCGGTCAGAAACGGCTCGATCGGCACGCCGCCGCGGTCGCCGTGCGGCACCGCATGGCGATGCGGCTCGACCTTTTCGAGAAAGCCGCCCGCCTCCATCAGCTCGACGATCTTCTTGCGCGCATCGAAACGGTCCAGGCCATCGAGGCCGTCCCAGACGGCCTGGCGCTCCGGCGTCACTTCCAGTCCGGCCAGAAAGTCCTCATTGTCCTTGAGGCTCACCGCCGCATTGACGGTGAGGATGTTGACCGCCGGCAGCCGGTGGCGCTTGCCGACCTCGAAGTCGTTGAAGTCATGCGCCGGTGTGATCTTGACCGCACCGCTGCCTTTTTCGGGATCGGAATACTCGTCCGCCACCACCGGGATCTTGCGGCCGACGATCGGCAGGATGAGGTTCTTGCCGACGAGATGCCGGAAACGCTCGTCGTCGGGGTGGACTGCGACAGCCGTATCGCCCAGCATCGTCTCGGGGCGGGTCGTCGCAACGGTGATGAAGGTCTTCGGATTTTCCGGATCGAAGGTCATGCCTTCGATCGGATAGCGGAAGTGCCAGAGGTTGCCGTTGACCTCCTGCTGCTCGACCTCGAGATCCGAGATGGCGGTCAACAGCTTCGGGTCCCAGTTCACAAGGCGCTTGTCCTTGTAGATCAGCCCTTCCTTGTAGAGCGTCACGAACACTTCGAGCACTGCCTTCGACAGGCCCTCGTCCATGGTGAAGCGCTCGCGGCTCCAGTCGGCCGAGGCCCCGAGCCGCTTCAGCTGGTTGAGGATGGCGCCACCGGACTCGGCCTTCCACTCCCACACCTTGTCGATGAACTCATCGCGCGTCAGGTCGCGGCGATGGATCTGCTTTTCCATCAGCTGGCGCTCGACCACCATCTGCGTGGCGATGCCGGCATGATCCATGCCCGGCTGCCACAAGACGTTCTTGCCGCGCATGCGCTCGAAGCGCACCAGAATGTCCTGCAGCGTGTTGTTGAGCGCATGGCCCATATGCAGCGAGCCGGTGACGTTCGGCGGCGGGATGACGATGGTGAAGGCTTCAGCCCCCTCCTCGGCGCCGGCACCGGCCCGAAACGCGTCGGCCTCTTCCCATATCCTGGCAATCTTCGGCTCGACGGCTTTGGCGTCGTAGGTCTTTTCGAGCATGGGAAAACGGTCCGCGCTGTCCGGAATTTGTGGTCCGGTGTAAATCGGAAGGTTGTTGCCAAGTCAACCGCAAGGGCGGCATGGCCAAATAGATAGCGCTGGGATGGTTAGGTGCAACTCGCGGAAGTGATCGTTGCAAGGCAATCGCTTCAGGTTGCACTGCCCCTCATTGCCCTGCCTTGCAGCATTGGTGGTTGGCGAAAGCCAAAGCGTCATCCGATCTCCCTTCTTGCGGGGGAGATGTCCGGCAGGACAGAGGGGGGTGGGAAGGATCGCCACCTTCGACGTCTGTCTTCCCCAATCTCGGAAATTCAATTGCCTGCAGGCGTAGCTGCGATCGTTGAGAGGCCGGAGGGACAGCACCCCCCTCTGCCCTGCCGGGCATCTCCCCCGCAACGGGGAAGATTGGATGCTTCGCCGATGGCGCCTGTCGGCAGGGCGGATGAGGGGCAGCGGCGATTTCGACACCGGAGGGGTGGCGTCCAAACTCAATAAAGACGCCGCCTGGAGACAGCCTTTGGTCCTGGTTTCTGAACTTACTGCGCGCCGCGCGCGACGCGCTCGATTTCCTCGCGCACCAGCCGCTCGACCAGCGTCGGCAGGTTGTTGTCCAGCCAGTCCTGCAGCATCGGCCGCAGCATCTCCTCGGCCATCTCGTCGAAGGTCTTCTTGCTGCGGCTGGCAAATGCGTCTGAAAGCTCGCCGAAGGCGGCGGCAACCTGCCGCCCCGTATGTTCCGAAAGGATCGCCGGCCGAGAGTACGGCGCCTCGCTGGCCGCCGAACTCGCCAATCCCATTTTCGAAGGTCCCGGGCCGATTTTCGAAGGTTCCAGGCCGCTTTCCGAAGACTGCGGCCCATTTTCAGAAGGCTCCGGCGCAGGTCCAGCAGTCGCCTCGTCTTCGAAAACCTCGGCTTTTGGCCCGGCGTCCGGCGTCCGGGGTGGCTCGGCCCGGTCCGGCTTGGCCATCGCGTCGTCGACCGCTGCGATCTCGCGCCGCCAATCGGCAATGATGGTGTCCGTCGTCTCGGCAGCCTTGGCCGTCGCAGGCCGATCCGGCTTTGCGGGCGGTTCGGGAGCGGTGTTCACCTCAGCCAGAGTGACCGGCGCTTTTGCCGGGCCGGGACGCACTTCCGTATACGCATTGACGGGCGCGGATGATGGCTGCACCTCGGCCCGCGTGGCCGGCTTGGCGATCTCCAGTCCGCCGCGCAGTTCGGAACGGAACGCATCGCCCTCCGCTGCCCGTCCGGCTGCCGGCGCCGGTTGCAGATCCTGGCGCAGCTCGTCCGCGTCGCCCGGCTGCTTGCGGCCGGTATCGCTGTCCTCGATGATCCTTCTGATGGAAGCCAGTATCTCTTCCATGGAAGGTTCGCGCTGTACGCTGCTTGCCGTCGCCATCGTCACATCCGCCGCCCTTGTGACTCGTTCTCAGATTTCCTGTCCGGCAATGCCGGATTCGAATCATGGCGACAGCGTAACCGACGGAACGCCCTGCGAGAATCCCCAATCTGGCGACATCTCGGATTTCAACAGATTAGGGTCGGGAGTGGAAGCCCGCGCGTCGTTCGAGCGCGGGCTGAAACCACGGCCTGGCGATCAGCGGCCGTCCGGCGTGCGCAGGCCGATCCACTTGTCTTTGACGGCGTTGTAATGCTCTTCCGGCCTGTACTTCGTCACATTGAGCGCAAGGCGGTCTGCCGACAAATGGCCAACCGCAGAGAGGATGGCATAGCTTGCCACCACCACGTCGCGTTCGGCACTGGCAAGATTGATCTTGGCAGTGATGACGGTCGCCTGCGCATTGAGAACGTCGAGCGTGGTACGCTGGCCGACATTGCGCTCCTCGATGACGCCGTTCAAGGCAAGCTGCGCGGCGGCGACCACCTGCCGGTTGGCCGTGACGCTTTGCTGCGCGGCGGTATATTGCGTCCATGCCGATGTCACGGCCTGGCGCACCTGGTCGCGACTCACGTCGACTTCGATCCGCGCCTGGCTGAGCGATTCCTTGTTCTGGCGCACGGTCGCCGAGGTCCGTCCGCCGGAATAGATCGGCACGGTCAGTGTCGCGCCGATGTTCGCCGACGTCCTTGTACCATCCTGCGATGCCCCAAGGACGCCCGGAACCGTGTTGCGATAGTCGCCGGAAACGCCGGCGCTAGCCGAAAGCTGCGGCAGCAGCGCGCCTTCGGCCGATTTAACCGAAAACGCCGCCGCGTCGACCAGATGCTCGGTGGCGAGGATGGCCGGATGTTCGGCCGATGCGATCGCAATCGCTGCATCGAGACTCGACGGCAACAGCTTTGACAGCGGCGAAGCCGGCCTGAGCCTGCCCGGCTCGTCGCCGACGATCTGGCGATAGGTCGCAGCACTTGCCAGCGCTGTCGCGCGGGCGGCGCTCAACTGCGCCACCGCGGAGGCGCGCGAAGCATCGGCTTGCGCGACGTCGGTGCGCGTGCCTTCGCCGACCTCGAAGCGCGAACGCGCCGCACGCGCCTGCTCGGTCAGGAATTGCAGATTCTGTTCGGTCAGCACCGCGATCTGGCGGTCGCGGATGACGTCCATATAGGCACTTGCCGCGTTGAACAGGGTGTTTTCTTCGGTGTTGCGCAGGCTCTCGACCGAGGCGCTGACCCGCGCTTCAGCGGCCGCGACATTGTTCCTGGTCTGAAAGCCGTCGAACAGGGTTTGATTGATCTGGACGCCAAAGTTGCCGGTAGTTATGCGTGCGGTTCGACTGGTACCATTGACGTGGGTGCTGGTGTAGTCGATGTCCGCGGAACCGGTGATGGTCGGGCGCCAGCCGGACTTGGCGATTGCAACGCCCTCGTCGGTGACGCGGACGCCGGCGCGTGTCGAATTGAGCGAGGAATTGTTTTGGTAGGCCTTTGAAAGGGCCCCGATGATCGTTTCGGCCGAGGCGACCATTGGAGAAAGCGCGGTCGCCGAAACGAGGACAGCGGTAAAAAGCAACTTGCGTACAGACGGCACGTTATATTCCCTCATTCGTTTTGCACGGGAACTGCGCCACGCTGGCTTCTCCTCTGATCAGCCGGCGCCGCGTTTTTTATCGTTCCCCCGCTGAAAGCCCCCAAGAAACACCCGGTTATGCAGATCAGCAACGATTGTTCAAACGCAAGCGATCATGACAACGCCTTCGCTGCAAGGCAAAATCACTCAGAATTCGAAGGCGGGAATGCGTTCAAATCCAGGTAGTGGCTTAATTGCCGCATTAAATGCGCGTCTTCCCGTTACAACCCCTCCAGTCTTAAAAAAAAGCCGGGCTACGCCCGAATTGCCCTGCCCCTCCACGGCGACGAGTCGGCCGCCTTCGGCAAGCTGGTCGAACAGCGCCGCCGGCACCTCCCCGACGCAGCCGCCGAACAGGATCACGTCGTAAGGCGCCTTGGCAACATGGCCTTGCGGCAGCGGCCCCTGGACCACCGTGACATTGCCGCAACCCAGCGCGGCAAGCGTCGAAGTGGCGGTTTCGGCCAGCGCCGGATTGCTTTCCAGCGCGACCACGGACCTTGCCAGCCGCGACAGGATCGCCGCCGCGTAGCCGGTGCCGCAGCCAACATCGAGTGCCGAAGCGCTTGGGCCGATATCGGCCAGCTGCATCAGCTTGGCCAATGGCGACGGTTCCATCAGATAGCGCGGGCCATCGGCCGTATCGGCAATACGGATGTCCTCATCGATATAGGCGAGATCGCGCTGGCCGGCGCCGACAAAGGCCTCGCGCGGCACGACAAGCATCGCCTCGAGCAACGGCGCGCTGGTCACGTCGGTGGTGCGGATCTGGCCGTCGACCATCTTCACCCGGCGTTCGGCAAAATCAGCGCTCATGTTCCAACCATCCGCTTGCCGCGCAGAGGCCGCGGCTGTTTCGACCGGAACTGAAGCCCCCTGGCGCTGACGCGCGGGAGCTCGGGCATTGGAGGCCTCGCCCGGAATCGAACCGGGGTGCAAGGATTTGCAGTCCTCTGCGTAACCACTCCGCCACGAGGCCTCATTGCTCCCGGCGTTCCACCCGGCTCCAATAGGTTGCGGCGAAAATGCCGTCAAGCGGCCACCATGCATTCCCACCGGTTCTTCCGACATCGAGGCACTGCTTATCAACGCAATACCATGCTAGCAATAACATATTAGCTTATCGTTAAGCACGATTCTCGGCGAGAGGAACCCGATACCGGCGGCCACGTTGGGCAGATAGGAGGGTCCGCCATGCGTCGAGCAGCTACGGAAGACGGCACACCGCGCGGATTGTCGCAGTCTGCAGAGCTTGTGCGCTATGCCATCGACCGCCTCAGCATAGAAGGCGCAAACAGCCTGCCACCGCGCGACCGTGCGCGGCTGGCATCGGCCACCGCCGTCCTCAAGGAGCTTTGCGAACGCCTGGAAAGCTGCTTCGACCAACCTCGGTAATGCAGAAGCTATTGCATAGGCGGAGCACGCCGTCCTCCGGCATTTTCCGGCTAGCGGCGCGTCAGCAGGGCAATCTCAGTCCGGCCGCCGCCGCCGCTCCCACCAGACGACGAAACGGCGCCGGTGACGGCGCACCAATGCGAATTCGTAGGAGAGCACCAGCAATCCGATCGGCACCATCCAGAACCCAAGGATCGGCAGGAAGCCGAGAATGCCGCCGATGATCAGCACGACGCCGATCGCAATCCTGAGGCCGCGCGAGCGCGGCATGGTGAACTGGCGGCCGAAGACCGAGATTTTCCGGGCCGGTGGCTGTTCGTCGCTCATTGCCGTCATGTGAAATGTCGATCCGTTTGCATCAGTAGCACCATCAGCCGGAGAAAGCCGCAACGGCCTTTTCCGTTCCCCGACAGGCGAGAGACAGCTCATATGAGGGCGCTCGCCGGCCATTGCCAGAAAGCCCTGCGCCAAAAAGCACCGAAAAAATGCGAAATGCTTCTTTGCAAAGCCGAAACGGGTTTGCTATAGGCTGCCCCACTCACATGAGAGCCTCTGTTCCCCGGTAGCTCAGTGGTAGAGCAACCGGCTGTTAACCGGTTGGTCGCTGGTTCGAATCCGGCCCGGGGAGCCATCGCCTTTTCTACGCCAAGTCGCGATTTTGCACGCCGGCGTGCGATTTTTCCCTACGCTTCGATCTCGTGTCGGAGCATCGAGGACAGATGAAATCAAGCGCAGAATAGCGGCCTCGCCCGCCCCGCCTATTCTTCGCAAGCCGATCGCAGGACTGGCGACGCAGATGCTTTTTAGTGTTATGATGGGCTTGCAACGCGCGTAATCTCGACCTCGGCAATATGGCAGAGGTCGAAAGCTATTGCCTTGGCACAGGAAGCTTTCGCCCCCAGCACTTGATCGCCTCCGAAACGCTAGGTGTGCTGCTTCCCTGACTGACCCAGGGCGAGGAGGTTGTCCATGTCCACGAGTAGTGTTGACCGCCCGCTGCAGCCGGGCGACCGGGCACCGAATGTTGTGCTCAATGCGATCTCACGCGAAGGCAAGATCGCGCTCGATGATTTTCGAGGCCGTAGCCCGTTGTTGATCGGTTTGTTCCGAGGCCTGCACTGTCCGTTCTGCCGGCGCCATGTCGCGGCGATGGCGCAACTTAAGCCGGCCCTGCGTGAGAAAGGCGTCGAATGCCTGGCTGTGGTCAATACGCCGGTCGAGCGGGCGCGGCTCTATTTCCGTTACCACCCGGCACCCGATCTTCTCGCCGCATCCGACCCGGAGCGAGCCTCGCACCGTGCTTTCGGCTTGCGCGAGGTCGGGATGGACACGGTCATGGCGATACCGTTCCATCTCCCGGGCGAGTTGCCCGAGCCTATGGACGTCATGGCAATGAATGAATTTCTTAACAAGAAGGAAGGTTATGAGATTACGGAAGTCGATCAGCAGGCGATGGCTTCCAGCCAGGCGCAGCTTGTCGGTCAGTTCCTAATCGACCGGGCGGGCATCGTACGCTGGAACTTCACTGAAGTTCTGGAGGATGGCCTCAACACCTTCAGAGCGCCGAATCCCGAGGAATTGATGTCGGCAGCTTCCCAAGTTGCACATTAACAGGCTGCGGAAATGGGCTGCTAAAAACTCGCTCGACGGCCACCGTCCTGTGGTGATTCTTTGGATTTAACAATCGTCGAAATGCTCAGCGCGGGAGGCTAAGGTCTGCCCGTGGGCTTCGTAGCGATTTTTCGATTCAACGGTCTGCGGACCGCCCCGACGCTAGAGTGAGCAAGCCGCATAGGCGGGGCAACGTCCGCTCCTTGCCGCAATCACGTTGTTCCGACAGGCGCGCATAAGGTAATTATGCCGCCTCCCCGTCTGCTGCTCAGTAGACTCCATAGCGAACCTTGATTAGCGGCCCCTCCCTCGCACATCCGGGTTAGATAACAGCGGGGAACGCCGATGTCTGTGAGATCGTGTGTGCGCACAACGCCTCGTTCCTTCGCGAGTGCGACTGCCCGTTGCCTCAAAGATGGTTTTGGCCCACCGGTTGATCGGAGGCGCACGGCGCGCTCCCGGTCACGCTTGCGAGTCTTGATGGCGGGCTGCGGCGCAGTTTTGAGAGGAATCGGCAGCTCATAGTTCGCAGTTTCGTCCGGCCCGGGAAGCCAATATTTTTCAAAGGCGTAGAGGCTCCGGCGTTTTCATTGTTTTGGCTGACACCACGGTTTTGACAACGCCAAGACCATGGTCACTGCGTCTGGGATTCCCTATCGTGGAAGAATGTAATTGCTGAGCGACGATTCCGCTCGCCACTCCACGAACTGTGTCAGTCGTCACCACTGCTGACGGCCGGCTATGTAATGGGTAAGCGCCGCCGATTGCATTCCCTTCCCTCCTCGTTGACGAAAAGTGTTCGTTCGAATGATGCTTTTCCGTTGCCCTAAGCGCAAGGTTTTGACCAGCCAGCACAGGGCCTCCTCTTAAGCTCGCTGGTCGTCAAGGCCCAGCGGCCTCTAGCTGCCGTCCCCCCCGCAACCAAGCCGCTGGGCCGCCTCGCCAACGGCGAAGCTTGCAGGCCGAATGTATATTAGCAATATCTTGACTAGGCACCGTCCGCTCCAGACTCAAGCGTCTGGCGCGGGGCACTGGTTGCGATCACGGCCACGATACGTAGGCGGGTCATTGAGGACCGGACAAGCGTCTCGATTCCGAGCTACGGCTTCCCGCATTGCATCGTGGACAGCACGTCCAAGATCAAGAGAGGTCAGCAGATCGAGCTTGCCGGCGAGATCACGCGCATAGAGGAGGAAGGCGGCACTCACAATCGACATGGGACCGCTGTCAAGCCTGACGCCGAGGGGTATTAACCGACCTTCCTTTTAAATCTGAAATGCCTTACCCGAGGCCCGCCCTGGAACGGTAGGTCAGCGCTGATCTTCCTCGTCCGGCTCAGCCTGCATCGCGGGCCTTCATGAAAAGCTCCAGCAAGTCGGCGCCAATGCCGAGGGTTGCCATGAGGCTGAACTTAGAGCGGCTAGGGAGTTTCGTCGTCTCTGGCCTTACCAATCGCCTCAAGTAATGAAGCTAGGGTTGGGGTTAGCTCTGTTTCGACTGGCCCAAACAGCTTCTGTACATGACGACGATTGTCTTCGGTTCCGATCAACTGCCGAACGGCGTCCGCAAGGGACTTATGCCCAGCTTTGTCGCGCTTTGTCATGTCGGCCGAGGTTCCCCGCCTGTCGCGCAACTCGGAGATCAGGGAATGGTTGCATTAGGGATCAGGAATGTTTGGGAACTGGGCTCGGGTAACTGGCACATTCGGCCCTAATCAGACGAGCGCAGCACCCCTCCTCCTCGGCAGCAGCCAAGAATGCCTTTCGTGCCTCCTCAGGTTCCATCTCGTCGGAAATGCAGGCGATGCAGACGCGCACCGCTTGGTTCCATTTGGGGCCACGCTTGGTCCACTTCATCAGCTCCTGTCCGGCTGCCTCGACGTTGTTCACGTTCCGGGTCATACCGGCACGGTCAGTCGTCACAGGAACCGGAGGGGAGAACCAATGGGTTGCCATAAGGGGAACTTAGAGCGGCACAAGCCTGCCGACCAACCCAGGTTGTAGGGAACGATGTAGGCCCTCGCGGGGTTAGAACTTGCAGCGGTCGAGTCTTCGTGGATGCAGCCGCTGAGGGGGTCCGTCGCCTGTCCCTCACCGGCGGCGGGCTCCTTTCTGGAAGGCGGTGTTGGTCAGAGACACATAGAACCTTATACCGCAAAACAATTTAGCTATTTGTCGTTGGGGGAATTAACGTCCCCTCCTCCATCGCGGCAGCCAGGAATGCTTTGCGGGCCTCCTCGGGTTCCATCTCGTCGAATATCACGGCCATGCAAACGCGCACCGCGAGGTCCCAGCAAGGGCCACGCTTGGTCCACTTCATCAGCTCCTC
>NZ_JAMYOG010000028.1:0-51932 GCF_040319725.1 Mesorhizobium sp. M0894
AAGACGTCAAATCCCCCGCAAACAAGCGAACAACCGCCGCAACCCCGCCGCCGCAAGCTTTTGCTCATGACTGCGCAACAGGTCCACAAGGGGAGAAGGCAAGAAAAAGAAGCTGAAACAATTGCGCCATGCGCGCGGCATCGTGCCGACACAATCCGGGCCGATAAGCGCGCCGAAACAAGGGGTTCGGGGCCATGGCCACGCTACAGAAGTTCGACATTATCGATAGCGGCGCACGCGACGCCCCGGTCCGGCTGCGGCCGGCCGATGGTTATGCGCCAAAAACGACGAAGCAAATCGCCGGACCGTTCGAGATCGCGGCGCAACAGCGCAGCGGGCCGACCATGCGCGACGTGCTGATGACCGGCCTGCTGGTGATCTATCCGGTGTTCGCCGCGCTGGCGGCCATCCTGGCCGGGTTTTTCCTGGCCGGCGCCGGCGGCGCCTGAGCCGCTATTTCGGCCGTTTGAACGCTTTCCGCTCCGCCTCGACCGGTTCCCGGCAGACGCAGCCCTCGAGATGGTCGTTGACCAGCCCCATCGCCTGCATGAAAGCGTAGACGGTGGTCGGGCCGACAAAGCTCCAGCCGCGCTTCTTCAGCTCCTTCGAAATGCGGACTGAGACGGCCGTCGTCGGATTGGCGCGCAGATGGGCGAGGTCGACGATCTCGGGGCGCTCGTGCGGGCCGGGTTCGAATTTCCAGAACCAGGCGGCCAGCGAGCCGGCCTCGTCGATGATCTCGCGGGCGCGTTTGGCGTTGTTGATGGTCGAGACGATCTTGCCGCGATGGCGGATGATGCCGGCATTGCCGAGCAGGCGCTCGACATCCTGGTCGGTGAAGGCAGCGATCTTGTCGACATCGAAGCCGGCGAAGGCCTCGCGGAAATTGTCGCGCTTGCGCAAGATGGTCAGCCAGGACAGGCCCGACTGAAAGCCTTCGAGGCAGATCTTTTCGAACAGCCGGCGATCGTCGGCGACCGGCCGGCCCCATTCGTGGTCGTGGTAGTGCAGGTAATCCGGCAGATTGCCGTGCCAGAAGCAGCGCGCGATGCCGTCGGGACCAGCAAGCAGACCTGTCTTTTCATCCATGGCGGAATTCCGTTCGTGTCTTGGCGTTAGCGCGATTTGGCGCCGCCTTTACCGCGGCTTTACCAGATTCCTGAACCGGGCGGTAACCACACCAAAAGCTTTACTGACAGATCGGCATTTTACGCATTCCGATTCATGTTTCGGTTGCCGCTTCGCGCCCAATGTCGCGGAAATCGGGGAGGCTTTGCGCCCCGGCATGTTCGACGATCAAGGTGCGATCCGATGAAGATATTCTTGTTCCCACTGTTCGGCGCCGCGGCCGTGCTTGCCGCTGGTGCCGCCAATGCCAACGACCGCTATGCCGAGAGGCCGCCGGTGGTGGTCAGCCCCGACCTTTCAGCGCCCTGGGTGCTACAGCTCGGCCATGCGCCGGGCATCGTGCGGCAGAGCCGGCAAGAAGCGCAGCCGCTACGGCGCTACCGGCGCCAGGCCGAACCGGATCAATTGCGCACCGCAGCGGTGCAGGCGCCGGCCAAGCGCATGGTGATGCGGCCGCAGATCGATCCCGCCTATTTGCCGCAGGAAGTCGCCTATGACGGCCCGCAGAAGCCGGGCACGATCGTCATCGATACGAGAGAGAATTTCCTCTATCTGGTCGAGAAGAACGGCAAGGCGCGGCGCTATGGCGTCGGCACCGGCAAGCCGGGCTTCGAATGGTCCGGCACCCACAAGATCACCAACAAGCGGGTCTGGCCGGACTGGCGGCCGCCGGCGGTGATGATCGCCCGCGAAGCCGCAAAGGGCCGTTATCTGCCAACCTATCTCGCCGGCGGCATGGAAAACCCGCTCGGCGCACGCGCGCTCTATCTCGGCTCGACCGAATACCGCATCCACGGCACCAACCAGCCCTGGACCATCGGCGGCGCGGTGTCGTCGGGCTGCATCCGCATGCGCAACGAGGATGTGGTCGATCTTTACGAGCGCGTGAATATCGGAACAATGGTGGTGGTGATATAATTGCCGCGACGAATCATCTGGTCTAGAAAGACATTAGCTTTGGCTTTCTGAGGCCAGATGAATAAACAACGGGGGACGGGCCGTGTGGGGATGCGGCCAGTCACGAAAGGGCAGCGCGGCAAGCCGTGCTGCCCTTTTTGTTTCCGCCAGCGAGAATTGACGAAGATTTCGCCGGCACGTCGCGCGACAGGCATAGCGGTTCGCTTTTCGCGCTGCCTTTTCGCCGTCCCTTTGCTATGTGGTGGCCAAAGTTCCAGACAAAGGCCCTATCTCGATGTCCCTCTCCGATGACAGCCGCTATCTCAAGGGCGGCCCGGTTGCCCAACGCATCATCGCCGGCGTGCGCGAGGACGCGGCGATCGCCACCGCCGAAGGCTTTCCGCCCAAGCTGGTGTCGATCACCGTCGGCGACACAGCGGCGGTCGACGTCTATGTCCGCAACCAGCGCGCCAAGGCCGGGCTGGCCGGCATCGGCTTCGAGGAAAGGCGCTTTGGCGCCGACATCACCGCCGGCGAACTCGAAGCGGCGATCCACGGCCTGAACGCCGACCCGCGCGTCACCGGCATCATCATCCAGCGGCCGGTGCCGGTGCACATCCCGATCAAGACGCTGCAGGCGGCGGTGCATCCGCTCAAGGACGTCGAGGGCATGCATCCGGCGTCGATCGGCAACATCGTCTACAACCAGCTCGACCTGGCGCCCTGCACTGCCGCTGCCTCGGTCGAACTGCTCAGGGAAACCGGCCTCGACCTCAAGGGGCTCGAAGTGGTGGTCGTCGGCCACTCCGAGATCGTCGGCAAGCCAATCGCCTTCCTTTTGATGAGCGAAGGCGCGACGGTAACCGTCTGCCATCACATGACGCGCTCGGTGGCGGCACATGCACGCCGCGCCGACGCGCTGTTCGTGGCCGTCGGCAAGCCGCGGCTGATCAAGGCCGACATGGTCAAGCCGGGCGCCGCCGTGATTGATATCGGCATCAATTCGGAAATCGGGCCGGATGGCGAGAGCCGCATCGTCGGCGACGTCGATGCCGAGAGCGTCAGGCACGTCGCGTCGTGGATCACGCCGGTGCCTGGTGGCGTCGGCCCGATCACCGTGGCGATCCTGCTGCGCAACACGATGGTGGCGCTCAGCCGCCAGCGCGCCCGCTACCAGGCAACCTACGGCACGGCGGACAGACTGGCGGCGGAGTAGGCGACTGGCGGATCACTCGGCCGCGACAACCACCCTGTCTTCGCGAACGCCTTCGGGCTTCGGCCCACCATAGGCCCAGTCGAGCAGCTTTATCGTATGCACCACCGGCAGCGTCGCGGCGGAGGCGATCTGGGTGATGCAGCCGATGTTGCCGGTGGCGACGATTTCAGCGCCGGTCGCCTCGATATTCCTGACCTTGCGGTCGCGCAGCGTCGCCGAAATCCCGGGCTGCAGGATGTTGTAGGTGCCGGCAGAACCGCAGCAGAGATGCCCTTCGCGCGGCTCGCGCACGACGAACCCGGCCCGGACCAGAAGCTCCTTCGGCTGGCGGGTGATCTTCTGGCCATGCTGCATCGAGCAGGCCGAGTGATAGGCGACGATAGTGCCCGGTCTACGCACCGGTTCCGGCAGGTCGAGACTCCCGAGATATTCGGTGATGTCCTTGGCCAGCGCCGACACGCGCGCCGCCTTGTCGGCGTAGGCAGGATCGAGGCGCAGCATGAAGCCATAATCCTTGATGGTGGTGCCGCAGCCGGATGCGGTGATGACGATGCCATCGAGCCCACCCTGCTCGATGGCGCGCGTCCAGGCGTCGACGTTCCGTCGGGCCGACGCCAAGGCAGCGTCCTCGCGTCCCATGTGATGCACCAGCGCGCCGCAGCAGCCCTCGCCCTCGGGCACGACGACCTCGACGCCAAGCCGGGTCAGCAGCGAAATCGCCGTATCGTTGATGCCGGGATCGAGCACGGATTGCGCGCAGCCGGTGAGGATGGCGACGCGGCCATTTTTCTTGCCGCCCTGCCCTGCATGGACGCCCGGCGAGGCCATCGGCGAGACTGCCGGGACCGACGCCGGTGCGAGCCCGAGCATGGCGCCCAGCGGCCTCAAGGCCTGGATTTTCTCGAACAGGCCGGCGAATGGCTGGCCGAGCTTCGCCAGCTTGAGCGCCGCGCGAAAGCGCGAGGGATAAGGCAGCACGAAGGCCAGCATGGCGCGTGTCAGGCGATCGGCCAGCGGACGCTTGTAGGTCTCCTCGATATGGGCGCGAGCGTGGTCGACCAGATGCATGTAGTTGACGCCAGACGGGCAGGTGGTCATGCAGGCAAGGCAGGACAGGCAGCGGTCGATATGGGTGACGATCTCCTTGTCTGCCGGACGGCCGTTTTCCAGCATGTCCTTGATCAGGTAGATCCGGCCGCGCGGCGAATCCAGTTCGTTGCCGAGCGTCACATAGGTCGGGCAGGTGGCAGTGCAGAAGCCGCAATGCACGCATTTGCGCAGGATCTTTTCCGATTCCGCGACATGCGGATCGGCAAGCTGGGCAAGCGAGAAGGAGGTCTGCACGTAAACGAATCCTTACCGTTTGAGCATGATCTTTTCCCAAAACCGGTATCCGCTTTTTGGGATCATGCTCATAGTCCGAGGAACCAGCTTTCCGGGTTCTTGACCGCCGCGCCGCGCTGCAGCGCCTGCAGGCCGAGAATGCAGCGGGCAATGAACCAGACGGCGACAGCGACCATCAGCACGACGCCGACGACCACGACCATCAGCAGCGCCGAGATCAGTGCATAGAGCAGGCCGATCCAGAAGGTGCGGATCAGGAATGCGTAATGGCTTTCGACGAAGCCGCCGGCCTTGCCGCGGTTGATATAGGCCAGGACGATGCCGACAATGCCGCTGACGCCGATAACGAGGCCGGCGAGATAGAGGATATAGATGACCAGCGCGTTGGTCGGACCGGGCTCCAGCCAGCGGTCGGTCTGGCGTGACGTACCGTTTTGGCCTGCATCGCTCATTGCGCTCCTCCCTCGGTTGCTGGGGCGAGAGTAGCAGAGCCTGCGCCCGGCGCCATACGCCCGGGATTGAGGATATTCTTCGGGTCGAATTCGGCCTTCAGCCGCGCCGACAGTGCTGCAAGAGGCGGCGCTTGCGGTTCGAACACGGGTATCGCCGCGCGATGCGCAGGGGTTGCGCGAGCCAGCGTGGCATGGCCGCCGCCATGCTTTCTGATCAGCCCGCGCAACAGGCCGGCCTCTGGATCGTCCTGCTGCATGCGCAGCCAGATCAGCCCGCCCTGCCAATCGTAGAAGGCATCGACCGCGGCCTGCATGCGCAGCGCCAGCACCATAAGGTGGCCCTGCGACGGCGCCATCGAGACGCGCCACACCGGCCTTTCGCTGCCATCGGCGAACGGCGCGCAATCGCGGATGTCACGCCAGACAGAATACGAGACCGAACCGGAAATCTCCTGCAGCGGACCGGCGTTTTTCAGCAGGTCTTTCAGCGCCGCGATGCGGTAGGCGACCGACGGGCCGAAACCCTCGATGCGCAGCAGCGTCGCCGCATCGCTGCCGAGACTGCCGCCGGCGACCCGCGCGGCGACCCGTTCAGGAAGATGGGCCGCACTCGACACCTCCGCGCTGGAACCCAGTGCCAGCGCCATGGCGGCGGTGGCATGATCGTCGAGCAGGCCACGGATGGCGAGCGTGACTTCGGTCTCGGCAGCGGGAAGCACCTTGAAGGTGACGTCGGTGAACACCGCCAGCGTGCCCCAGCTGTTGGCCATCAGCTTGGACAGATCATAGCCGGTGACATTCTTGACCACACGGCCGCCCGACTTGAAGGCCTCGCCACGGCCGGAAACGGCCGCGATGCCAAGGATGTGATCGCGCGCAGCCCCGGCCTTCAGCCGCCGCGGGCCGGAAAGGTTCGCGGCCAGCACGCCGCCGATCGTGCCTCGTCCTGGTTCACCGCCGAGCAGCGGGCCGTAGTCCATCGGCTCGAAGGCCAGTTGCTGGCCGTTTTCGGCAAGCAGGCTTTCGATCGCGGCCAGCGGCGTGCCGGCTTTCGCCGACAGCACCAGTTCGGCCGGCTCATAGAGCGTGACGCCGGACAGGTTCGACAGGTCGAGCGTATGCTCGCTCTGCTGCGGCCGGCCGATGCCGCGCTTGGAACCATGGCCGAGGATCTCGAGCGGCGAGTCTTCCGCTGCGGCCCAGGCGATGGTGGAGAGGGTTTCCGCTGATGTGGTCGGGGTGAAGGTGGTCATGCGGCAGAACCACCAGTCGTAAATGACGAGAAGCCGCGATCCTTCCCACCCCCCTCTGTCCTGCCGGACATCTCCCCCGCAAGGGGGGAGATCGGATGTCGCTTAGGCTTTCGCCAACCATCAACGCTTGAAGGCGAGCAGGACGTTGAAGCAGCCAATCTCCCCCCTTGCGGGGGAGATGTCCGGCAGGACAGAGGGGGGTGTCCAAGCGCCAACATACCCCTCAAAACCTCGGAATGTCCGGAAATGCCAGCTGCCCGCGATGCACGTGCATCCGCCCGAGCTCCGCGCATCGCCTCAGCTGCGGAAATACCTTGCCCGGGTTGAGCAGGTGATTGGGGTCGAAGGCGCATTTGACGCGCATCTGCTGGTCGAGATCGATCTGGTTGAACATTTCCGGCATCAGGTCGCGCTTCTCGACGCCGACCCCGTGCTCACCGGTCAGCACGCCGCCGACCTTGACGCAGAGCCGCAATATGTCGGCGCCGAAACTCTCCGCCTTGTCGAGCTCGCCCGGCACGTTGGCGTCGTAGAGGATCAGCGGATGCAGATTGCCGTCGCCGGCGTGGAAGACATTTGCGACGCCGAGCCCGTATTTCTCCGACAGTTCGCGCATGCCGGCGAGGACGCGCGGCAATTCCTTGCGCGGGATGGTGCCGTCCATGCAGTAATAGTCGGGCGAGATGCGGCCGACCGCCGGGAAGGCTGCCTTGCGGCCGGCCCAGAAACTCAGCCGCTCCTGCTCCGATTGCGAAATGCGGCATGTGGTCGAGCCGTTCCTATAGGCAATGGCTTCGACCAGGCCGATCAGATGGTCGACCTCGACACCCGGCCCGTCCAGCTCGACGATCAGCAGCGCCTCGACATCCAGGGGATAGCCGGCCTGGACGAAATCCTCGGCGGCGTGGATGGCCGGGCGGTCCATCATCTCCATGCCGCCCGGGATGATGCCGGCGCCGATGATGTCGGCGACACATTGGCCGGCTTGCTCGCTGGTCGGGAAGCCGATCAGCAGGGCACGCGCCGTCTCGGGCTTCTTCAAAATGCGGACGGTGACCTCGGTGACGACACCGAGCAATCCTTCGGAGCCGGTCATCACGCCGAGCAGGTCGTAGCCTTCCGCGTCGAGATGGCTGCCGCCGAGGCGCACCACCTCGCCATTCATCAGCACCATCTCGATACCAAGCACATTATTGGCGGTGAGACCGTATTTTAGGCAGTGCACGCCGCCGGAATTTTCCGCGACATTGCCGCCGATCGAGCAGGCGATCTGGGAGGATGGATCGGGGGCGTAATAGAAGCCCTCCTGCTCGACGGCGGTGGTGATGCCGAGATTGGTGACGCCGGGCTGAGCGACGACGATGCGGTTCTGGAAATCGATCTCGAGGATGCGGTTGAAGCGGCTCATCACCAGCAGCACCGCGTCTTCCAGCGGCAGCGCGCCGCCGGAGAGCGAGGTGCCGGAGCCGCGCGGCACGACGCGGATATTGCGGTCACTGCAATATTTCAGCACGCGCGAGACCTGCGCCACGGTTTGCGGCAGCACCACGACCAGCGGCAATTGCCGGTAGGCGGTGAGCCCATCGCTCTCGAAGGCGCGCATCGCATTGGCTGCGTCGACGACGCCCTCGCCCGGCACGATGATGCGCATATCGGCGACGATCTCATCGCGCCGGCGCAGCGTGGCGTCGTCTGGTTTCGGCATCGCAAGACCGGACATCGACAGCCTCCTTCGACCGACTGGTAAAAATCTTTTACCAGCGACGGCTATCTGTTGCAAATGCCGCTGTGGCCGGGATCGCGGGCCTATGGCCGGGACAGCCTTCCGCAGCGGCAATCTGCCGCTGCGCCCCACACTACTCGCCCGGCTGCTTGCCCGGTTCGGAGTGCATGCGGCGGACACGGCGCACGCCCCACCAGACGAGCAGGACGGCGAGCGGCACCGAGGCGGCGGTGACCATTTCCGGCGCAAAGGCATGGCCGAAGATCGAGGCGCCCTTGGCGACGTAGCCGATGAGGCCGACGACATAGTAGGAGACGGCGGCGACCGAGAGTCCCTCCACCGTCTGCTGCAGGCGCAATTGCAGGCGGGCGCGATTGTTCATCGACGCCAGCAGGTCGCGGTTCTGCTTCTCGACCTCGACGTCGACCCAGGTGCGCAGCAGCGTGGTGGCACGGGTCAGCTTGCGCGACAGATTGGCCTGGCGCTCCTCGACCGAACGGCAGGTGCGCATGGCCGGCGCGACGCGCCGCTGCAGGAACCCGCCCCAGGTGTCGTAGCCGGGCACGGCTTCTTCCTCGAGCGCCTCCAGCCGCTCGCCGACGATGCCGTCATAGGCACGGCTGGCGCCGAACCGGTAGAGGCTGGAGGCGGCATCCGCCTCCAGTTCGGCGGCAAGTTCGGTCAGGTCGGCCAGCAAGGTCTGGCTGTCGCGGGTTTCGGCGACCTTCATTTCCAGCGTGGTCTGGGCCAGCCTGTCCTCGATGCGGCGGGCACGCCCCGAAAGCATCAGCGCCAGCGGCAGCCCAAGCATGGCCAGCGTGCGGTAGGTCTCGATATCGATCAGCCGCTGCGACAGCGCCCCGGTGCGCGCCGGTGTCAGCCCGCGATCGAGCACCAGCATGCGGGTCAAGCCGTCGCCATCCTGGCGGAAATCGGTGACGATGGCCGCGTTGCCGCGCTCGACCAGCGAATAGCACAGGCTGGTCGGGTCGAAGCCGGCGATCAGCCGCTCGTTCGCCGGTGTCCATTTGCGGATTTCGAGCCTGATGCCGGAAATCACCGTGCCCGGCGGCGAAAACCCGTTGCCGAAGGGGGTATCTTCTTGCCCCCTGCCGTTTTCGGCGAGCGGCCCTTCCCAGAGATAGGTCGAGAACTCCGTGTGCCGTTCCCAGCGCAGCGAGCCCTTGCCCCACTTCATCGCGTGATGGCGGGCATGGCGGTCGGGCGCGGCAATACCAAGGCGCTGCGACAGTTCCGAAAGCACTGCCAGATCGACGCTCGAGCCGCCTTCGGTCATGAAGGAAAGCTGCACCAGCACGCGCGGCTTTTCGACCAGCGGATGCGGTCGGGCGTGGACCTCGCCGAGCGCGCCGGGCCGACCTTCATGCGCCGGAAAGCCCATGACGCTGCCGCCCATGGCTTTGGCGCGCAGCTGGAATTCGAGATTGGACGGGTCGGCGTCTGGCACGGCTGGTCCCCCGGGCTTCTCTGAGCCCTTTGGCAATGATGTCCCTCTAGAGCGGTTTTATCGTTTCACGGAAACGCCGAACCGCTCTATCCCTTTGATTCTGCGCAATTCCGGACGGAAAACCGTTTCACACTTTTCCTGGAATTGCTCTAGAGGCAATCGCCAGGGGACGCAAACAGCCAGTTTAGCAGAAGGTGATATGAAGCCGCGGCTGTGAAACCGACCCGGCCGGGCGAATTGGATAAATAATTTGACCAGTTGGCGACGCTGGCTTTATCTTGCGCGACATCGGTTCAACCCCCAGGCACCCCGTTTGAGCGACATTTTCTCCCGGATCGAGCATTCGCGCACTGCCGACGAGGTGGTGCAGCAGATCGAGAGCCTGATCCTCGAAGGCGTGCTGCGCACCAGCGACCGGCTGCCGGGCGAGCGCGAGCTGGCGCGCCAGTTCGAGGTGTCGCGGCCGATCCTGCGCGATGCCTTGAAAGCCTTGGAAGGGCGCGGGCTATTGACGACACGGCCAGGCGGCGGCACCCATGTCGCCGACGTCATCGGCCAGCTGTTCACGAAGCCGGTGGCCGACCTGATCTCGATGCATCGCAAGGCGGTGACCGACTATCTGGAGTACCGCCGCGAGATCGAGGCGGTGGCGGCGGAATATGCGGCGCGGCGCGCCACATCGGACGATCTGGCGCTGCTCGACCGCATCATGGCACGGATGGACGAGGCGCACCGGACCGGCAATTTCGACGACGAGGCGGAAATCGACGTTGAGTTCCATCACGCGATCTGCGAATGCGCGCACAACATCATCCTGCTGCACACGCTGCGCGCCTGTTACCGGCTGCTGTCGGAAGGCGTGTTCCAGAACCGGCGGCTGGTGTTCAGCGTGCCGGGTGCGCGCGAGGCGCTGCTTTCGCAGCACCGGGCAATCTACACCGCGGTCAAGGCCGGCGATCCGGCCGCGGCGCGGCAGGCGGCGATGGACCACATCTCCTATGTCGAACGGTCGATGGCCGAGGCCGAGCGCAGCGGCGACTGGCAGCGCGTGTCGCGGCTGAGGCTCAGGCAGCGCTCCGAGCCCGGTGATGGCGAGCCGGCAAGAAAACAGCCGTAGGCCGCGGCCAGAAAATTCAACGACGAACCAGCGAAGAACCAGCGGAAAAAGATCCATGAGCAGCATCCTCACCATCGCCGACCTCAAGGACCTGGCGCGCCGCCGTGTGCCGAAGATGTTCTTCGACTACGCCGATTCCGGCGCCTGGACCGAAAGCACCTACCGAGCCAACGAAGAGGATTTCCAAAAGATCAAGTTCCGCCAGCGCGTGCTGGTCGACATGGACAACCGCTCGCTGGAATCGACCATGATCGGCGAGAAGGTGGCGATGCCGGTGGCGCTGGCGCCGACCGGCATGACCGGCATGCAGCATCCGGACGGCGAGATGCTGGCGGCGCAGGCGGCGGAAGAATTCGGCGTGCCGTTCACGCTGTCGACGATGAGCATCTGCTCGATCGAGGATGTCGCGTCGGTGACCAGGAAGCCGTTCTGGTTCCAGCTCTATGTGCTGCGCGACAAGGATTTCGTCTTCGATTTGATCGACCGGGCAAAGGCGGCGAAATGTTCGGCGCTGGTGCTGACGCTCGACCTGCAGATCCTGGGCCAGCGCCACAAGGATATCCGCAACGGGCTTTCGGCGCCGCCGCGGATGACGCCGAAGCACCTCTGGCAGATGGCGACAAGGCCGCGCTGGTGCGTCGGCATGGCCGGGACCAAGCGCCGGAGCTTCCGCAACATCGTCGGCCATGCCAAGGGCGTCGGCGACCTCGCCTCGCTTTCGTCGTGGACGAAGGAGCAGTTCGATCCGCATCTGTCGTGGAAGGACGTCGCCTGGATCAAGGAGCGCTGGGGCGGCAAGCTGATCCTGAAAGGCATTCTCGACAAGGAAGATGCGATGATGGCGGCCAGGTCGGGTGCCGATGCGATCATCGTTTCCAACCATGGCGGCCGCCAGCTCGACGGCGCCTCGTCATCGATCATGGCGCTCGAAGAGATCGCCGATGCCGTCGGCGACACGATCGAGGTGCATATGGACGGCGGCATCCGTTCCGGCCAGGACGTGCTCAAAGCACTGTGCCTCGGCGCCAAGGGCACCTATATCGGCCGGCCTTTCCTGTACGGCCTCGGCGCACTCGGCAAGGAAGGGGTTACCAAGGCGCTGGAAATCATCCGCAAGGAGATGGACATAACGCTGGCACTGTGCGGAAAGCGTCTGGTCACCGACATGGGCAAGGATCAGCTTCGGCGCTAAAGTCCCGTGACAGCATGATCACGGAGGCGACGCAGGCATTGACCGAGCCCGGCATCAATTTTTACGAGGCGCGCGGACCGCAAGGCATGCGCCTTTATGCGATCGGCGATGTGCACGGCCGGCTCGACCTGCTGGCCGCCATGCACCGGCGGATCGAGGCGGAGCTCGGTCAAAGGCCGTCGGCCGATTGGCGCGTGATCCATCTCGGCGACTATGTCGACCGCGGCCCGGACTCCACAGGCGTCATCGATTTCCTGATCGACGCGCAAAAACGCGATCCGCGTCACCTGATGCTGGCCGGGAATCATGATCTCGGCTTTCTCGATTTTCTCGATGTCCCCGATCAGGACGGGCTGTTCATGCGCTATGGCGGCATCCAGACGGCGCTGTCGTATGGTGTGTCACTCGGTGGGAGCAGCGCCTGGTTTGGCCGCGCCGATGCGGCATTGCGGCAAGGCCACGCCGCATTGGTCGAGGCAGTGCCGCAGAACCATGTCGAGTTCCTGCGCTCGCTGCCCTTTTCAGTCACGTTCGGCGATTTCTTCTTCTGCCATGCCGGCATCCGGCCTGGCATTGCGCTGGAAAGCCAGAGCCGGCAGGACCTGATCTGGATCCGCGAGGTCTTCCACGATCACACCGGTCTTCATCCCAAGATCGTGGTGCACGGCCATACGCCGGTGCCCAAGCCCGAGATCACAGGCAACCGCGTCAATGTCGACACCCTCGCCTGGCAGTCGGGAAACCTCACCGCGCTCGTCGTGGACGGCGCGGACAAGCATATCCTGACAGTCACGGGTGAGCGGGCTTAGGGAAGGCGTGGGGTTATGAGCAGAGGGTCTAGCGAAGCGCGGCGGTGACGCCGTAGCCGTCGACGGCATTGTGGTTGTTGGCCGCGTCGGCGGAATAAATGCCGAGGCCGCACAAGACAATGGCCGACAACATGGCAAAGGACAAAAAGGCTGCTTTCACGGACGTCATCTCTTGTTGAGCTTCCTGCATCTATGCACGAGCGGGTTACCAATGCGTTGAAACGCAAAATTCGTCGCAAATGTCTGACGGTTTCGCGCTTCTAGGCATGTTCTGTATCGGCGGTGTGTCGCGCGGGTCACAGGATAGGTTCATCGCGGTTGCACGGAAGATGCAGAGCGGCGCCTTTTAGGCTAGCGGATTGACACAGGCCAAGGATGAAACGCGTTATCCCCGGCGGATTTGGCGCCGCGTGCCAAATATGCAACGTCGCCAAATAGGCAACGTTGGCTGTATGAGTCGTCAGATCGTCGCCACCCAGGCGCGGGCGATGGCCAGGCCGGCGGCATCGGCTTGCGGTCCGTTGCGGGCCATTTCATCGTCGAGCCGACCTGCCCATTCAGGATGCCGCTCGGCAATCAGCGGTGCGAAGGAGGTGCTCCAGTCGCGAACCATCGGCCGGTCGGCCTCGAAATGGAACTGGAAGCCATAGACGGCGCGGCCGATGCGGAACGCCTGGTTCTCGGCGACGGCGTTGCCGGCCAGCCGCACGGCCCTCTCAGGCAAGACAAAGGTGTCGTCGTGCCATTCGAAGATCGGGAATTTTTCGGGCAAGGCGGCGAGCACCGGATCGGCGTTCGCGGCCGCGGTGAGCGCGACCTCGTGCCAGCCGAACTCCGAGGCACCGCCGATCTGGTTCTCGCCGCCAAAGGCGCGCGCGACCAACTGGCCGCCAAGGCAGATGCCGAGCACCGCGCGATCCCTCTCGGCAAAATCGCGCGTCAGGTCGAGCAGGCCCGGAAAATAAGGACAGAGCTCGTCGTCCAGTGCATTCTGGGCGCCGCCGAGCACCACCATGGCGTCATGCCCGCCGCTATCTTGCGGCAGCGCGTCGCCGCGATAGGGCCGGCGCAGGTCGATATCGGCGCCGGCCTCGACAAGCGCCGCGCCGATCTGGCCAAGGCCCTCATTGTCGAAGTTCTGGACGACCAAGACCCGCATCGAAACCTGCTGACATGAAATAGATGCAGCGAGCGATATCATGGCGCCAGCATCGCAGCCAACAAGGAACGCCTATGCCA
Source organism: Mesorhizobium sp. M0894 (assembly GCF_040319725.1). Taxonomy (NCBI): domain Bacteria; kingdom Pseudomonadati; phylum Pseudomonadota; class Alphaproteobacteria; order Hyphomicrobiales; family Phyllobacteriaceae; genus Mesorhizobium; species Mesorhizobium sp. M0894. The sequence continues at coordinate 13,839 of NZ_JAMYOG010000028.1, forward strand.
CTGCAAAACCGGGTCGATCCGTTCGGCGCCATCCATGCCGTGCCGGAGCGCGGCCTGTTCATGGGCAATCGCGGCATCATTCACGACGCCGAGACGAGAACGCTGTTGAAGAAGCGCTGGGCGCTGCAAGCCTGGATCATCTGCGTCTGCGAATTCCGCAATGTGCGGCGCGAGCCGATGGGGCGCAACCGGCAAAGCGACGACCAATTGGGCGGCAAGGCCGGCTGGACCGAACTGTTTTTCCTCGACGAGGTGACGGCGCTGGCGGCCGGGCACCGGCCGTGCTTTTTCTGCCGGCGCGAGCGAGCCAGGGATTTTGTCCAGCGCTTCGGCGACGCCTTCGGCATTGCCGAGCCGCGCGCGCCGCAACTCGACAAGCGCCTGCACAAGGAGCGCCTGGCATCGGGCGGACCGGCGCCGAGACTGGAACCGGAGGCGCTTGCGGACTTGCCGGACGGCACGATGATCTCGTCAGGAAACAGGGCGTACGCCCTGTTTGACGGCGCCGCGCTGTCCTGGAGTTTCGGCGGCTATCGCGAACCGGTGGGGTTCGGCGGTTTTGCCGACGGTCCAATCCACATGCTCACGCCGGCGACAACTGTTTCGGTGCTGCAGCAAGGCTACGAGCCTGTCTGGCATCCTTCCGCCGAGGCTTGACGCCGAGGGTGACGTTGCCGCATTCCTCGGCGATGCGCGCCAATTACAAGATGCAGCGGCTGTTCGTGCCGGACGAGCTTGGACCGGATACCGAGTTCGAGGTCGGCCCGCAGCAGAGCCATTATCTCTCGCATGTGCTGCGGCTCGGCGAAGGCGCCGAGGTTCTGGTGTTCAACGGCCGCGACGGCGAATGGTCGGCGGCGATCGCCGCGAAATCGAAGAAGGCGTTGCGCCTGAAGGTGATGGCGCTGCAGCGGCCGCAGCCGCCACTGCCCGATCTCGTCTATTGCTTCGCGCCGTTGAAGCAAGGACGGCTCGACTACCTCGTGCAAAAGGCGGTGGAGATGGGCGCCGGCAGCCTGCAGCCGGTCATCACCCAGCATACGCAAGTGGCAAAACCCGGCATCGAGCGCCTGCGCGCCAATGTCGTCGAGGCGGCCGAACAATGCGGCATATTGGCGGTACCGGATGTGCGCGAAGCGGAAAAATTCGAGCGCCTGCTCGACAACTGGGATCGTCAGCGGCGGTTGATCTTCTGCGACGAGGATGCCGCCACCAACAATCCCCTGCCGGCATTGCAGGCGGTGCGGGAGAACAAGCTCGCGCTGCTAGTCGGGCCGGAGGGCGGCTTTTCCGACGAGGAACGCAGGATGCTGAGAGCGCTGCCGTTCGTTACCGCCATTCCGCTCGGGCCGCGCATCCTGCGAGCGGATACGGCGGCGGTGGCGGCACTGGCGCTGATCCAGGCGACAATCGGCGATTGGTGATCAATTCCCGTTACCCTCTGGCTCAGGATTTTTCGCTTGATCGGCTACTGACATTTCGTCCATCTAGCGCCGGCGGTCGTCCGGCCGCTCTGCAGCGCAGCGCGTCCTTTCGGGCGCGCAAAGGACGCTGTAGCATATTGATTGGGCACATGATCCTTTCCGAAAATCGAAGCCGATTTTCGGGGTCATGTGCGGAGGGCTATTATGGCGCGCGATACTACCGATTTCCGGCCGATAGAAAGCGTCGACGAACTCGTCGAGCACCTGGCCGAAGGCAACAAGCCGCGCGACAAATGGCGGATCGGCACCGAGCACGAGAAATTCCCGTTCTATATCGACGGCAATGCGCCGGTGCCCTATGGCGGCGAGCGCGGCATCCGCGCCATCCTCGAAGGCATGCAGGACAAACTCGGCTGGGACCCGATCATGGATGCCGGCCGCATCATCGGCCTGGTCGAGCCGACCGGCCAAGGCGCGATCTCGCTGGAACCCGGCGGCCAGTTCGAGCTGTCCGGCGCGCCGCTGGAGACGATCCACCAGACCTGCCGCGAAGGCAATGCGCATCTGGCGCAGGTACGCGAGATCGCCGAACCGATGGGCATTCGTTTTCTCGGCCTTGGCGGCAGCCCGAAATGGTCGCTGGCCGAGACGCCGAAAATGCCGAAATCGCGCTACGAGATCATGACCCGCTACATGCCCAAGGTCGGTACCAAGGGCCTCGACATGATGTACCGGACCTGCACCATCCAGGTGAACCTCGACTTCGAGAGCGAAGCCGACATGCGCCGCAAGATGCAGGTGTCGCTGAAATTGCAGCCACTGTCGACGGCGCTGTTTGCCAACTCGCCCTTCACCGAAAGTCGGCCGAACGGCCTGCAGAGCTGGCGCGGCGAGATCTGGCGCGACACCGACAACCAGCGCTCCGGCCTGCTCGAATTCTGCTTCTCGCCCGATTTCGGCTTTGCCGATTATGTCGAATGGGCGCTCGACGTGCCGATGTATTTCGTCATCCGCGACGGCCAGTACCATGACATGACGCACATCACCTTCCGCCAGTTCATGGCAGGTGCTGCCCATAACGAACTGCCGGACGGGCTGCCGACGATGGGCGACTGGGCGAACCATCTGTCGACGCTGTTCCCGGACGTGCGGCTGAAGCGCTTTCTCGAAATGCGCGGCGCCGATGGCGGGCCGTGGCGGCGCATCTGCGCGCTGCCGGCCTTCTGGGTCGGGCTGCTCTACGATGCGGCTGCGCTCGACGCGGCCGAGGCGCTGACTTCGAGCTGGAGTTATGACGAAGTGCTGGCAATGCGCAACGCAGTGCCGGAACAGGGCATTTCAGCGCCCTTCCGCAACACGACGTTGCGCGAGATCGCCCGCGACGTGCTCGTCATCTCGCGCATGGGACTGAAGAACCGCGGCCGCAAGAACCGCGACGGCTATGACGAGACCTCGTTCCTCAACACGCTCGACGAAGTCGTCGCGCGCGGCACGACCAGCGCCGAAGAGATGCTGTCGGCCTACCACACACGCTGGGGCGGCTCGATCGAGCCGGTGTTCATGGAATACGCGTATTAACGCTTCGCTATCCGCATGAGCCACGGTCCGGCAAATTCGCTTCAATCAGTGATGGAAACGAACTAGGCTTCTCCAAACGAGGATTTGCCGGAGGAGAAAACAATGCCTTCCTTGTTCGATATTCTGGCACAGGCCCAGAACGGCAATGGCATGCAGGCGCTGGCCCAGCAGTTCGGGCTTTCGCAGCAGCAGACGCAGGCGGCGGTCGCGGCGCTGCTGCCGGCCTTTTCGCAGGGGCTGAAGCGCAACACAGCGGACCCTTATGGACTCGGCTCCTTCATGACGGCGATGGCCAGCGGCCAGCACGCCAAATATTTCGAGGATGCAAGCCGGGCCTTCTCGCCGCAGGGCCTCGATGAAGGCAACGGAATTCTGGGGCATTTGTTCGGCTCGAAGGATCTGTCACGCGCCGTCGCCAGCCAGGCCGCGCAGGCGAGCGGTGTCAGCCAGCAGGTGTTGCAGCAGATGCTGCCGGCAATTGCCTCGATGATGATGGGCGGGCTGTTCAAGCAGACCACCAACCAGTTAGGCGGGCAGATGCATGCGGCAGGGGGTGGGCCCGGCGGCGGCAATCCGCTCGGCGAGCTCATCGAGCAGATGATGCGGCAGGCGGGCGGCGGCAGCCAGGCGCCGGCCCCTCAGCCTGCAGGCCCGGCGGACAATCCGCTCGGCAAGGTCCTGCAGGATATGTTCGGCGGCGCACAGCAGCCGCAACAGACGCAGAGCCCTTACGGCGACAACCCGCTCGGCAAGCTGTTGCAGGACATGTTCGGCGGCGGGCAGCAGCCGCAAACCCAGCCGCAGCAGACACAGAACCCTTATGGCGACAATCCACTCGGCAAGGTGCTGCAGGACATGTTCGGCGGCGGCGCGCAACAGCCGCAGCAGCCGCAGAACCAGCCCCAGCAGACACAGAACCCTTATGGTGACAATCCGCTCGGCAAAGTACTGCAGGACATGTTCGGCGGTGGTGCGCAACAACCGCAGCCGCAGGCGCGTCAGGCGCCCCAGCAGCCCCAGGCGCCGCAGCCGCAGGCCAATCCGAGCGGCAGGCCGAGAAATCCGTTCGACGACCTGTTCGGCAAGATGTTCGAGACGGGTGCCCAGCAGCGCGACGACTACCAGAAAGGCATGGAGTCGATCTTCGACCAGTTCAAGCAGGGTATGGGCCGGCGGTAGACTAGACACCGGCATCCAATCATCAGTGCCGCCCAAAAAAGAAAGCCCGGTCCTGGGAGGACCGGGCAGCGCGCAGGCTGGCCGGGGGGATCCGGCAGGGAGTGGGGAGCCTGCGTAACTTGGTGGCGTCGTGCCTCAAAAGGTTCAATGCAACCAAAATCGCGACTTTGTGCGATCAGGCCACCTTGCGGGCAATATCCTCGATCGTTTCGGCGCGCTCGACCGCGATAACGCGAAGCCTCTCGGTCGGATCGCGGCCAAAGGGCACACCGACAGCGACGTGCAGGTCGGCTCGGGTCAGGCCGATGTCGGCGAGTTCGGCATCCGACATCTCGCCGAGGCGATAAAAGGCGCGGCGGTTTTTCCAGGCGCGGTAAACATTGGCAGCGGCATTGGCCACGCGCGTCGCAACGGCCGGACGCGAGGTGATGCGCGAGGTCTCGGTAGCGAAATCAAACGTAGCCATGTCGGTCTCCTTCACATTCGAACGAGCGAAACCAGTCGATCGGGCGCTGGCGACAGCGGCCGTTCCGGCTTCGATTCACATGCTTTCATGTGGACAGTCGGAATTTGCCACGGCGCGATTGATTAATCCAACGAATGTTTCTAATCTTTAGCATCAACATCAATGATGGATTAGACCGATGAAAGCGCCGCTCGATCTCGATCAGTTGCAGACCTTCATCTCGATTGTCGACACCGGCAGCTTTACCCGCGCGGCGGAAGCCGTGCATCGCACCCAGTCTGCGGTGTCGATGCAGATGCGGCGGCTGGAAGAGCGGATCGGCAAGCCGCTGTTCGAAAAAGACGGCCGCACCAACAGGCTGACCGAGGAAGGCGACCGGCTGCTCTCTTACGCAAGGCGGCTGCTCTATCTCAACAAGGAAACACTGGCCGCCTTCGACGACCGCCGGCTCGAAGGCACCATCCGCATCGGCACGCCGGACGACTATGCCGATCGCTTCCTGCCCGAGATCATGGCGCGGTTTGCCCGTTCCAACCCGCATGTCGAACTGACCGTTATCTGCGAACCGACGCCGGGACTGGTCGAACACATCAAGCGCGGCAATCTCGACCTGGCGCTGGTGACGCACAATGACGCGCGCGGCCAATCGGAAGTGGTGCGGCGCGAACCGCTGCTGTGGGTTACCTCGGCCAATCATGCGACGCATGAGCAGCCGATCCTGCCGATGGCCTTCGGCCGGCCGAACTGCATCTGGCGGCGGGCCGCCGCCGACGTGCTCGACCAGCAGAACCGCGATTACCGCATCCTGTTCACCAGCTTCTCGGCCACCGTTATCGCCGCGGCGGTGCTTTCCGGCCTGGCGATCTCGGTGCTGCCGGAATGCGCGCTGCGGCCCGGCATGCGGGTGCTGGGCGAGGCCGACGGTTTCGGCGCCCTGCCCGATTGCCGCATCGGCATCATGCGCGGCCAGACCTCGCGGCCGGAGATCGTCGACGCGCTCGCCCGCCATATTTCGGAAAGCCTCGACAATATTTCCGTGCCGCTCGGCGAGGAGACCGGCACGTTCGATTTCGCCGCCCTCGCCTTCGCGAAGATGAAGCGGACCAAGCCGAACCAGATCCTGCCGGGCTGGTAGGGCTTCGTGTCTCATAGCGCCATGGGGCCTGCCACCGCGGAGCCGATGCAAGTTAGGGCTCAATGACGACGGAAATTCAGTGCGACGAGGATCATCGCCGCGGTACCGGCAGCGGCGAGATAGACGGCCATCCGCACACCCTCAGCGGTAGCGACGCGCAGCGCTTCTCCTGTCAAACCGCCGGTGCCGGCGTTTGCAACGGCTACCAGGACAGCCAGCCCCACCGCGCTACCGACCTGCTGACCCGTGGATGCAATGCCTGAGGCGATGCCTTGCTCATGCGCGGCAACGCCCTTGGCTGCGGCTGCGAACATTGTTGGAAAGGTGATGCCGCCGCCGAGGCTGAAGACAATCAGTCCGGGGACCAGGTCGGCATAAGTGCTGTCCGCCGACATGGCCATGCCCAGGCCCGCCGTACCAATCGCGCCGATCGCAAGGCTGACGACGAGTGTGTTTCGTGTACCCAGACGGGTCGCCATCCGACCGCTCAGCGCATTGCCCGACAAGACGGCCAACATCGGGACCATGAAGGCGAAACCAGTCTGCAGAACGCCGAAGCCCTGCACTGTCTGGAAGTAGAAAGACAGGAAATAGAGCAAAGAACCGAACGTGGCGGTGAACAGGAATGTGGTGACGACGCCGGTGCTGAGGTTGCGGTTGGCCAGCAGCCGCAGCGGCAGCAACGGGTCGCGGCTATGCGCCTCTATGGCCACGAAGAGCGCCAGCAACAGGATCCCAACGGCAGCGCTGACCAGAATACCCTGTGAGGCCCAGCCGTACTCTGGACCCTGGACGAGCGTGAAAACGAGCAGGGTGGTACCGACCGTCGCCGTCAATGCGCCCGGCAGATCGAACTTGCCGCCTGACTGGTACCCGCTGTCTCCTAGAATCACCGGAAAGGCCGCCACGATCGCGATGCCGGCCACAGGCACGTTGACGAAGAACACCGCCTCCCAGCCGAATGCCTGGGTCAGCACGCCGCCAAGCAACGAGCCCAGAACCATGCCCCCGGCACCAGAGCCGGCCCATACGGACAAAGCGATATTGCGTTCGCGACCTTCGCTGAAGGTGGTGTTGACCAGCGACAGGGTGGCCGGGAAAAGAAAGGCGCCGCCCAAGCCCTGCACGGCGCGCGCGGCAATCAGGATCTGAGGCGTCGTGGCGAAACCGCCGACCAGCGAAGACACTGCGTAGAGGACAAGCCCGAAAACGAACATTCGCCGCCGCCCAAGCAGGTCGGATGCCCTGCCTCCAAGCAAGAGGAAACCGCCAAACGCAACCGCATACGCACTCACGACCCATTGCAGGGTCTGCGCCGAGAAGCCGAGGCCCAGGCCGATCTCGGGCAAAGCGACAAAAACGATATTGTAGTCGATCGAAATAATAAGCTGGGCAAAAGCCAGCAATGTCAAAACCAGACCAAACCGTGGTCGGGCCGATACGTCAGCCACGCTCGAGTGGTGGCTCATATTCAACTGGTCGGTCATGCCTATTCCTTTTTCCAAATGGAGCCCAGCACCCGCTGATCAGCGCGGCAATTGGCAAGGTAATATCTGGACGAAACAGCCAAAATGGCATATAACTGGAAGCATCGTCCTCTATTGGCAACGATGTGCGACTGTGCTGGATCTGAACGATCTTTATTATTTTGCGAAGGTGGTCGAGAAACAGAGCTTCACTGCCGCAAGCCACGCGCTTGGACGATCAAAGTCCAACATCAGCCGGCGCATCATCGAGCTCGAGAAACAGCTGGGCGTCTGTCTTATCCAGCGAACCTCCCGCAGCTTCGCCGTCACTGATATCGGCCAGGAGGTCTATCAGTTTGCTGTGGGAATGCTGGTCGAGGCGGAATCGGCCGAAGGCGCCGCGGCGCGACGACTGGCCGAGCCCAGCGGTACGGTCCGCTTCACCTGCTCGATCGGCATGGCGCAGTCGTTCCTGGCGGAATTGCTACCCCGGTTCCTTTTAACGTTTCCCAAGGTAAACATCATCCAGCACGCGACCAACAGGTATGTGGATCTTGTCGACGAGGGGTTTGACCTTGCGCTTCGCGGCCATGTCGAGCCGCTGCCCGATTCCAGCCTGATCCAGCGTCGGTTCGCGCCGACGCCCTGGCATCTTTTCGCCGCACCCATCTATCTTGCCGGCGCAGGCACACCGACAAGCCCACAGGACCTTGCCGACCATGGCGGCCTCGCACTGAACGGGCTGACCGGCGGGGCGGTCTGGAAACTGCGCAATATCGGCGGCGAGACTGTCCTGATGCCGCTCACGGCGCGCTTGCGCAGCGACGATCTGGGAACACTGAAACAGGCTGCCATTGCGGGCCTGGGGATCGTGGCGCTGCCGGCCTATTTCTGCCAGGCCGAAACAGGCAATGGCATATTGCAACGCATCCTGCCGCAATGGACGGCGGGAGAAGCTGGGATCACTTTGCTGTCGCCTTCGGGGCGCAGCCTGTTGCCGGCAGTTCGAGCGTTCAGCGATTATCTGGCTGCCGAATTTTTTGGCCGTAGCGAGATGATGGGATCGCGTTATGACACGCGGCCGGATACAGGCGCCTTGACGGCGGCCAACAACCGTCCCCCAATCGGCCGATGAGCGACACAGCATCCGAATCACGCACCAACGCCACCGAGTATACGGTGAGCGAGATTTCCGGCGCGCTGAAGCGCACGGTCGAGGACGTCTTCGGCAATGTACGGGTGCGCGGCGAGATTTCCGGCTATCGCGGGCCGCATTCCTCCGGCCATGCCTATTTCTGCCTGAAGGACGATCGCGCGCGGCTCGACGCCGTGGTGTGGAAGACCACGATGAGCCGGCTGAAATTCCGTCCAGAGGAAGGCATGGAGGTGATCGCCACCGGCAGGCTGACCACCTATCCCGGAAAGTCCAACTACCAGATCGTCATCGACAATCTTGAGCCGGCCGGTGCCGGCGCGCTGATGGCGCTGCTGGAAGAGCGCAAGCGCCGGCTGCAGGCCGAAGGCCTGTTCGACGCCGGCCGCAAGCGCCTGCTGCCCTTCATGCCGCGCGTCATCGGCGTCGTCACCTCGCCGACAGGCGCCGTCATCCGCGACATCATCCACCGCATCAAGGACCGCTTTCCGCTGCATGTGCTCGTCTGGCCGGTGCGGGTGCAGGGCGAAATGGCGGGAGCGGAGGTGACCGCTGCTGTCAACGGCTTCAACGCACTGCCATGGGACGGCGCCATCCCGCGGCCCGACCTGTTGATCGTGGCACGCGGCGGCGGCAGCCTGGAGGATCTGTGGGGCTTCAACGACGAAGCGCTCGCCCGGGCCGTCGCCGCTTCGGCCATTCCGTTGATTTCCGCGGTCGGGCACGAGACCGACTGGACGCTGGTCGATCTGGCGGCGGATGTGCGGGCGCCGACGCCGACGGGCGCCGCCGAAATCGCCGTGCCGGTCAAGGTCGACCTCGAAGCGACGCTTGCCGGTCTCAGCGCACGGTTGAACACCGCGGTGTCGCGCAATTTCGAACGCAAGCGGCAAGCGGCGCGCGCGGCCGCCCGTGCGCTGCCCTCGCCCGACCAGTTGCTGGCGCTGCCGCGGCGGCGCTTCGACGAGGCGACGAGCCGGCTTGGCCGGGCGCTGTCGGTCAGCGTCGAGCGCAAGCGGGCCAGGCTTCTGGGGCAGCGGCTGACGCCGGCCACCTTGTCGCGGCGCATGAACGAAGCCCGCACGCTGACCCGCCGCGACCTCGCCCGTGCGCAAGCGGCGTTCCTTGCCATCGTGCGCGAGCGTCGGGCGCGGTTTTCGCGCACGGCGGCCAGACTGTCACCGGCGCCGATCGCGAGGCGGCAGAAACTGCAAGGCGATGCCCTGCTGGCCCTGACGCGGCGGCAGGACCACGCGATTTCGAGACGACTGGACCGTCTGCGTGGAAAACTGACGCAGGCCGATCGGTTGCTGGCGACGCTCTCGCACAAGGCCGTGCTGGCGCGGGGCTTCGCACTGGTCAAGGATGTGGACGGCGCGGTGGTCAAGCATGCGACGGACGTGGTGTCGGGAATGGCGCTTTCGCTGGAGTTCGCCGACGGCACCGCGGATGCAGTCGCCATCAGTGGCACGGCGCGGCCGAAGACGGTTGCCAAGCCCGCGGCCAAGCTCAAGGCGCCGGGCGGCCAAGGTTCGCTTTTCTGAGGAAGAAATGACCGACCCTCATCTTGCGACGCCCTCGGGCAAACCGCGCGCCCGCGCCTTCGCGATCCCATTCGATGGCACGCCGGGCCGCTTCAACGCCATCACCGATGTGCCTGGCGTGACGGTCGGCTATACCACGCTGATCTCAGGGGACGGGCCGCCCGTTGTCGGCAAGGGTCCAGTACGCACCGGCGTGACCGCGATCCTGCCACGGCCCAGGGGCGAACTGGCCGTACCGGCGTTCGCCGGCGTGTTCAGCGCCAATGGCAATGGCGAACTGACCGGCTCGCATCTGATAGAGGAACTCGGAGCGTTCAATCTTCCCATCACCATCACCAACACGCATTCCTGCGGCGTCAGCCGCGACGCAACGCTGCGCTGGATGCAGAAGGTGCTGCCGCAATCGCTCGACAGCGCCTGGGCACTGCCGGTAGCGGGCGAGACTTATGACGGCTTTCTAAACGACATCAACGGCCACCATGTGAGCTTCGAGCATGTATTTTCGGCGCTCGAGACGGCTGAAAGCGGGCCGATCGAAGAGGGCAGCGTCGGCGGCGGCACCGGCATGATCACCTTTGGCTTCAAGGCGGGATCGGGCACATCCTCGCGCAGCGTCGACTGGAACGGAGAGCGTTTCACGATCGGCTGCTTCGTCCAGTCGAATTTCGGTGCGCGGCGGAACCTTGTCGTGCGTGGCGTCAGGGCCGGAGCGGAACTCGCCGAACCGGCGATCCGGGACAACACGCCGCGAGCGGAAAAGAGCTCGATCATCGCGATCGTCGCCACCGATGCGCCATTCATGCCGCATCAGTTGAAAAGACTGGCGAAACGCGTGCCGCTCGGCGTCGCGCTGACCGGCGGCTATGGATACAATTCATCCGGCGATATTTTTCTCGCCGTCAGCACGGCCAATGCCGATGCGGCGCGCGGCGCCGCCGGCAAGCTGGTCAGCGCCGGCTACATACCGGATGCCGACATCAACCCGTTCTTCGACGCCGTCGTTCAGAGCGTGGAGGAAGCCATCCTCAACGCGCTGGTCGCCAATGATGACATGACCGGGCGCGACGGCAATTTCGTGCCGGCGTTGCCGAAAGCATGGCTCGAGGAGAGATTTGGCAAGGCTGCGCGGCGATAAGACCGCGCAACTGCATCAGACAGGCAATAATCGCCCGGCAGGTTTTGCCGGGGGCGATCCGTCAGCCGGCAGGCTTGTTGGAATTCTGCTCGTCCTGATCGGCCTCGGCCGCCTCTTCGAGCCTCGAAGCAATGAGCTCCTGAATGTCGCCGACCTCTTCCTGGATATCCTCCAGGGGTATGCCGGCTTCGGCAGCTTTGGCCGCACATTCCCTGGCGAGGGTCTCGGCCTGCTTCTCGATTCTGGCTGGCGAGGGCTGGCAATGGACTTTTTCGCCAATCCACCCGCGCAAGAACTCGATCGCGTGTTCACTCATACTGCTGTTTCCCTAGCGGCTATGCCGATTGGTAATCATAAACGTCGGCATCTTCGAAAAGATGCGTGCTGCCATTCGAGCCGAGTCGGCTTCGCCCGGCAAGCCGAACTTGTCCGAGGTCCACAGAGCTGAAGGGAATGGTGGGTTCAAGGAGCACGTTCTGGTTCTTGAGGACTGATTCTCTCGACGAAACTCGTTTGACCCGCGCTATTGTTTCTATTTGCTTTTTTTCGGTTTTCAAGCCGTTTTAGATCACAATAGATAACACAATAGCTAGCACATTTACCGCGCACTCGCCGGCACCAGGTAAAAGGCGAGCCGTCAAAGCCGCCGCTATATAGTGACAACCATTTGCAATGTCGACTCTGCCCGCGATCCTGCTTCTTTCCGCCGCGCTTGCCGGGAGATATGTGGTGTGGCGGGCCTTGTGGTGCAAACTGCCGAGCGCCTCATGCAAGGCATGCAATAGCGTCTTGTGGAACCCTGAATTGCTTGTCTCAGGGTGGCTCTCTACCGCTGGCGATAAAGGATCATGCCGGCATGATAGAGAACGCCTTCGACGAACTCTCCGTCCGCGGTGAAGCCCGTATCGTCCCAGTATTCTATGTGGTTTCCCTGCACTTCATAGCGTCCCCGATAGGCGCTCTCGCGGTCACCGCGCGCTTCGTCATAACGGCCGTTCGGCAGGAGTTCGTGCCTGATATGGCGATCCTCGGTGACCCACATTCCGACATAGGGGTGATCTTGGCGCGTCATTGATTCCTCCGCAAGGATTGGAGTTGAAGGAAGGGTCAGGCCGGTTGGGGCTACAGCAACGGCAATACCCGTAAGCATTGCGGCCAAAGTGGATCGCATCAATGCGCCGCCTTCGTCGGACGCACGACGATCTCGTTGACGTCGACATCGTCGGGCTGTTCGATTGCGTAGCGCACTGCCCTGGCGATGGCATCGGGTTGCAGGGCAATAGCACGCCAGGTTTTCATGGCGGCGGCAGCGGCTTCGTCGGAGATCGTGTTGGCCAGCTCGCTTTCCACCACGCCAGGATGAATGCAGGTTACGCGGATATCGTCACTCTCCTGGCGGAGCCCATCGGAAATCGCGCGGACAGCGTATTTCGTTGCGCAATAAACGGCAGCCGTGGGCGAGACGGCCAGTGCGCCGATGGAACCGATATTGATGATATGCCCGGAGCCGCGTGCCGTCATCTCCGGCAGGACCGCCGCGATGCCGTACAGAACACCTTTGATGTTGACGTCCACCATCAGCTCCCACTCGTCGACCTTCATGGCTGCCATGGCCGAGAGCGGCATGACGCCCGCATTGTTGACGATGACGTCGACCTGGCCCCATTCGGCCCGCGCAGCATCGGCGAATGCTGCGACATCCGCCCTTTTGGTGACGTCGAGCGCTCGTACGCGAACGATTCCACCAGCTGCCTCGATTTCGGCTGCGAGGACTTCAAGGCGGTCGGTGCGCCGTGCGCCAAGCATCAGCTTTGCACCTGCCGCGCCAAGTTCGCGGGCGATGCCAGCACCGATGCCGCTGGAGGCACCGGTGATCAGAACAACTTTGTTCATGGTCATCGAGATAATCCTTTTGGTTCAGCGGTTATTTTCACGATGTGAAGGATGGCGTGCGGGTGAGCTCCCGCAGTGCGCCAGCCTTATTTGGGGTCACTGGGCGGTGTAGCCGCCATCGACCAGAAGCAGGGACCCGGTGATGAAGCTGGACGCCGGCGAGGCAAGAAAGGCGATGGCCTCGGCAACTTCCTGCGGCTGGCCGATCCGGCCGATCGGATGCGCATCGCCGAAGCTGCGCAGCATCTCCCGGCCATTCTCCACCACGCCTTCCATGATGTCGGTTTCGATCACGCCAGGGGCAACGGCGTTGCAGCGAATGCCCATGCGCCCGTATTCGATCGCTATCACCTTGGTCAGCTGTGCGACTGCCGCCTTGGAGGATGCATAGGCCGCCTGCGTCTCGAAGGCCGCGACGGCCGAGATCGACGAGACATTGACGATCGCGCCACCACCGCCGGCGGCCATCAACTCCACCGCAGCCCGAGCGGTGACAAAACTGCCGCGCGCATTGATCTGCAGGATGCGGTCATAGTCGTCGACCGAGGTCTCCGTCAGACGTTTGTTGAGCGTGCGACCGGCATTGTTCACGACGATGTCCAGTCGTCCGAAGCGCTTCGCCGCGAGTTCGACCGAGCGTCTGGCCAGAGCCTCGTCAGCGACATCACCGACCAGGGTTGCCACATCCTCGGCTTCCAATTCACGTACAGTGTCGCTGAGATCGCTTGCCACGATCCGGGCACCCCTGGCACGCAGCAGCTCCGCCGTGCAGCGGCCGATGCCGCGTGCCGCGCCCGTCACGAGGGCGACTTTTCCATCCAGGTTCCAGGAGGAAGGCAGTGATGTCATGGGTTATCTCCTTGGTCATCCGGCATCGGCTTGATCGGGAGGATCAAGCCTTTCTTGCCATTGCGACAGAGATAGAGCCATGGCATTGTCGCGATAACCCGCCCGCTGGTAACCTCGATGGTAAGTTTAGCTAACCAATGGACATCGATCTCAATGCAATTGCCGTCTTCGTCACAGTGGCCGAGGAACGCAATTTCCGCGCTGCGGCAGACCGGCTGGGCGTGACGCGCTCGGCGGTCAGCCAGAGCGTCCTCAGGCTTGAACAGCGCCTTGGCATCGCATTGCTGCAGCGCACGACACGCAGCGTAAATCTGACCGAGGCGGGCGAGCGCCTGCTGGCGAGCGTCGCACCGGCGATCGCCGACGTGAACGCGGCAATCGAAGCCACCACGGAGTTTCTGGACCGCCCACGCGGCCGGCTGCGGATCGCGGTTTCGTCGATCGCGGAGACGTTTCTGTCAGGGCCGTTGCTGGCGTCCTTTGCAGAAAGATTTCCCGAGGTGCATCTGGATATCGTGGTCACCGACGAGGAATTCGACATCGTTGCCGAAGGTTATGATGCGGGCGTGAGGCTCGGCGAAGTGATCGAGCAGGACATGATTGCCGTGCCGGTATCGGGCGATCAGCGACAGATGGCCGTCTGCGCCCCGCGCTATCTCGAAAAGTTCGGAGCACCCGCCCATCCGCGCGAGCTTGTGGCTCATCGTTGTATCGGCTGGCGGCCGGCGCCGGGAGTTTCGCCCTATCGGTGGGAGTTTGGCGAGGACGGGCGCGAGTTCGACGTGGCGGTTGCGCCCGAGATCACCACTAACGACATGTGGCTGATGATCCGGCTGGCCGTTGCAGGCGCCGGAATCACGTTCGGCATGGCGGACACATTCCGCCCCTGGATCGACCGCGGCGAGCTTGTGCGAATCCTCGACGACTATTTTCCGCCGTTTGCGGGCTTCTATCTTTATTTTCCCAGCCGACGGAATATCGCGCCGAAGCTGAGAGCCCTTGTGGATCACCTGCGCGGTGCGCGTCAGGCGGGATCGCAGGTGACCGCGCCAGGGTCGTAGAGATCGCTTGGCGCTATTGGTCAGAAACCTGGCTGAAAGCTGAATGGTACCGTTGGCTGGGATCGAACCAGCGACCTCCGGATCCACAATCCGGCGCTCTAACCATCTGAGCTACAACGGCACGCTTGCCCGAGCGATATCCAGACGGAACGTTCATTCTCCGGGACCCGCTCTGTCGTTCGGCGATGCGTCCATACGGGCTATCGGAGTTTAATTCAAGGCTTTTGGCAAAGCAAAAGATCGCTCCGGCATCGCGTCATTTTTCGCCGGACAAAGAAAAGGCCGGCGGGAGGAGGTGCCGGCCTTTTCCTGTTACGAGCCAGCGGGAGGAGGTGCTGGCTGGTTATCCCGGTGAGCAGAGGGAGGAGGTTCCACCCGCCGGGTATTCGCTTAAACCGCTATATCGCACATCTATTTGTCTGACGAAATGCGACCTTTTGATGCATCGTCAAACTGTGTGCAAATATTAGGCGATCTTAATTTCTTTCACGGCCTTCTCGAAGGCGGTCTTGATCGGCTTAGATACGTCCTCGGCCGCCTTGGCAGCAACCGCCTGGAAGTCCTTGGCCTGCTCAACGGTCATTTCGACGCGCTTGCGCAGGAACGCAGTCTGCAGCTCGACGACTTCCGACAGCGACTTGGCGCCAATCAGGGCTTCGAAATGCGAGAAGCCGGCCTCGGCATTGGCGCGCAGGGCGGCGATGGTCTTGAGCGACAGGTCGCTGGAAACGGTCTTGGCGGTCTCGTAGGTCGACTCCAGAGCCTTCTGGGTCTCCTCGGCGCCGGTCTTCAGCTTGGCATAGGCCTCTTTCGACTGCTCGACGCCCTTTTCGGCGAAGGCGCGGATCTGATCGGTGGCCTTGGAAGCGTCGAAGCTTGGGAATTCAACGTTTTCGATCGTGTCGGCGGTCTTGGTCCTGGACATTTTCCATCCTTTTCAGCGGCAGCGGCTTTGACAGAAAGCCGTCTCGTTCATCTATCGTGGCAATATAAAGGCAAATTTTGTGCATTGCAACATGTTTGTTGCATCGCACCATTGATTATTTGTTTCGCGACGTTAACCACGCGCCTAGAGATTCCGCTGGTTGCACGCTATGACTTGTGGACCTTCGCGCCGTCGGCTTTTATTAACAAAGCGTTAACCGCAAATTGCCCGCTCTGTGAGGGTCGCCAAGCGCATGCCGGCTGAAAACTACTCCTTCCTCGATGTTGCCGTGCTCGACGCGGTCCGCCTGCGCTTCGCCGCCGGCGACGCGATCGCCATTCTGTCGGCAGATCTCGAGCAGGTGATATGGGCCAACGGCCCCGGCGCAGCGGTATTCGGCTATCCGGACATCGGAGCCATCATCGGCGCTTCGGCAGGATTGCCGCTGATCGCCAGGCGCCAGATCATGGCAACCAGCGGTTTTCCGCGGATCGGCCGCGACCGTGCCATCACGGTCCGCCTGGCGACCGGGCTGACCAGCCGCGCGGTTGGTTTCCTGGCCAGCGCGGTGACCATGCCCGATGGCGAGGAAGCAATCATGCTGGCGTTGCCGGCGGCGCAGACCGGCTCGCGCAGCGCGGCCGAGATCGCCGATCGCGCCATCAGCGGCTTTACCGAAGACGGCCACTACATCGCCTTTGTCGATGCCAAGGGCAATATCGACGCCGCGTCGGACGGCTTTTCGTCGCTCGGCATCCGGCCTGAGACGCTGGCCGCGCTTGTCGCCGACGTGGCGAATGAGAGCGACCGCATCGTCAAGCGCCTGGTTCCGGGCGGGTCCAATTCCTATCCGGCAGGCTTTGCCCGGCTGACGGACGAGCGGCACCTGCTTGTGGTGATCGACGAGGACCGGCTTGACGGCGAGGCTCCTGTTGGCGAGCGCGCCGGCGCGGAAGCCGGCAGCGAGGCAGCAGCGGCGCCGAGCGGTCTTCCCCAACCAACGGACCAGGACAACGAGCAGCCAATCGCCGAGCCGCCAATCACCACCACCGGCGCGGCGGAGATCGACCTTGCGGCGATCGAAGGCAGCTCCGCATCGGCGGAGCACGAGCCTGCCGACACAGCCAAGCAGGTTTCGGGGGCCGACAATCAGCACACGGCTGGCGAAACGCCGACGCAGCATGACCATTGGTACTTCAATGCGGGCGACGACACGCAGGTCCCGCCCGGGGCAGGTGTGTTCGGCGAAGCCGAGACACCAGCCAGCCCCGCCGCTTCGCCGGCCGGTCTGGACGCCCCGCAGGAAAGCGCCACACAAGCGATCAAAGCCGCTTCCCGGGCCCAAGGCCGCGGCCCCGCGATTGATCGTACGGCCGCGCCCATGCGTTTCGTCTGGCGTACCGACGCAGAGGGCCGGTTCAGTGCCCTGTCGCCGGAATTTACCGAACTCGTCGGCAAGCCCGCAGCCGACGTGATCGGCCGCCGCTTCGAGGACGTTTCAGCCGCCTACGGCCTCGATCCTTCAGGCGAGATCGCCGGCCTGCTCGAACGGCGCGACACCTGGTCCGGCCGCTCCGTGCTGTGGCCGGTCGCCGGCACCGATCTGAAGATACCCGTCGATCTGGCGGCGCTCCCGGTTTACAGCCGCAGCCGCGTTTTCGAAGGTTTTCGCGGTTTCGGCGTCGCCCGCAGCAGCGATGCGGTGATCGATCCCGACGCGGCCGGCATGGCCCTTGTCGCCGAGGAGAAGCCTGCCGCGGTCGGGCCCGAAGCCGTTGAACCTGCCCCCGAGACACCGAAAGCCGCCGATCCGTTCCGGGGCGAAGTGCCGGCGTTGACCATCGTGCCAAAGCCCGAGCGGCGCTTTGCCGACAAGGTGATCCGGCTGGCCGAGCACCGGCAGCCGGCCAACGACAAGGGCCTGTCGACGCTGGAACGCAGCGCGTTTCGCGAGATTGGCGAGCGTCTCAAGAAGGACAGCACCCCGGCCGAAAAGCCGGTAGACGAACAGCCCAGCGCCGAGAAGCCAAAGCCGGCTGCGGAGACCGCGACCAAAGTCGAGGCAGCCGGCAAGGCCGACGAACCAAAGCTGAAAAAAGCCGGTCCGACGGACAAGGGTGAAATGCCGGCGCCAAGTCCGGAAAGCGAGGCGGCCGAACCGCCCGAGGCCGATGCCGAGGACCAGAACGATCTTGCCCGGCTCGACGGCGAGCAACCCGACGAGACGGCAGCAGAGGCGCAAGCCGGCGAACCCGTCACACGCCCTGTTTCCGGATCGCTGCTCGGCTATGCCGACCGCGAACCCAGCGATGAAGCGCAGGAAGGCGTTGAGCCCAGCACGAACCGTCGAACGATCGTCGCCGAAGCGCCGCAGGATGGCGACGACGACAGCATGACGGCCGAAGATTTCCGTGACGCCGAGGACAGCGAGGATTGGTCCGAGGACAGCACAGCCGCAGCCGACGTTGCCGGCCAGGTGCCGCCCATCGGGCGGCCGCTGGCACCACCGCTCAAACTCGACGGCTTCGTGCCGTCGGCGTTTGCCGGAGAGGACAACAAGGGGCCGGATACCTCGATCCTCGGCAAGCTGCCAGTGCCGGTGCTTATCCATTCCGGCGACCAGCTGCACTACGCAAACGAGGAATTCCTTGGCCTGACCCGTTATGCGACGCTCGACGCGCTGGACGAGGCCGGCGGGCTCGGCGCGCTGTTTGCCGATCCTTATGCCGACGACGGCAGTTCGGACGGTAGCGACCGCGCTCTACGGCTGAAGACGCGCGACGGTCAGGAATTTCCGATCGACGCGATTTTACGCTCCGTCCCCTGGGGGAGCGGCAAGGCGCTGATGCTGGTCGTACGCCGTTCCGGCGACGACGAAGCAGCAGCCATTCCACATGGCGCCGCCGACGATCAAACGCGGCCGGATGTTTCCGAGCTCAAGGCGCGCATCGCCGAAATGCGCACCATCATCGATACCGCCACCGACGGCGTCGTGCTGATCGGCCGTAACGGAACGATCCGTTCAATTAGCCGTCCGGCGGAAGCGCTGTTCGGCTTCGACAGCGACGAGGTGACCGGCAAACCGTTCATCTCGCTGTTTGCGATCGAAAGCCAGCGCGCGGCGCGTGACTATCTCGAGGGGCTGTCGGAGCCCGGCGTTGCAAGCGTGATGAACGATGGCCGCGAGGTGATCGGACGCGAGGCGCAGGGGCGCTTCATCCCACTGTTCATGACCATCGGCAGACTGCCCAACGACAGCGGCTTCTGCGCGGTGGTGCGCGACATTACCCAGTGGAAGCGCGCCGAAGAGGACCTGACCCAGGCGCGCGCGGTCGCCGAACGCGCCTCGTCGCAGAAGACGGATTTCCTGGCCCGCATCAGCCACGAGATCCGCACGCCGCTCAACGCCATCATCGGCTTTTCCGAGCTGATGGTGGACGAGAAATTCGGGCCGGTGGCCAATGACCGCTATCGCGACTATCTACGCGACATCAACCGTTCGGGCAACCACGTGCTCGATCTGGTCAACGACCTGCTCGACATTTCGAAAATCGAGGCCGGTCAGCAGGAGATGGCTTATGAGGCGGTGTCGCTCAACGACACGCTGGCCGAGACCGTGGCGATGATGCAGCCGCAAGCCAACCGGGAACGCGTCATCATCCGCTCCAGCTTCGCCTCGCGACTGCCGGAAGTGGTGGCCGATCTGCGCAGCGTGCGGCAGATCGCGCTCAACATCTTGTCGAACGCCGTCCGCTACACGCAGGCCGGCGGCCAGGTGATCGTGTCGACCGCCTATGAGCTCTCCGGCGACGTCGTCATGCGCGTGCGCGATACCGGCATCGGCATGAGCCAGTCCGAGATCGAGCAGGCGCTGAAGCCGTTCAAGCAGATCAACGCGCTGAAGCGCGGCCGCGGCGACGGCACCGGTCTCGGGCTGCCGCTGACGAAGGCGATGGTCGAAGCGAACCGTGCCCGGTTCACCATCAACTCGACGCCCGGCGAGGGAACCCTGGTCGAAGTCGCCTTCCCCTCGACCCGCGTGCTGGCCGGTTAGGTCTATGGCTGCGCAAAGAAAAAAGGCGTCCAATGGGACGCCTTGAATGATAGAATTGCTGTCACAACGGGGGCTTGAGCGAATCAGATCCTCTGGGGGCTAAGAGGAACGGGATTTCTCCCTCAAGTTACGCACGACTATCGATGCCGGGCCTTAACAAATCCTTACCGGCACGCCGGAAAATTTACCAATGTGTACCACTCATGAAATCTAGGTAAATTCCGCGGAGACATTTCGTTAACCATGACCCGGTTCCAGCCCGGGCTTCATGCTCAGTCGGCAAGCTGCGGCAGATTGCGGAACAGCTCGAGCGCTTCGGGATTGGCGAGCGCTTCCTTGTTCTTGATGGCGCGGCCATGCACCATGTCGCGGACCGCGAGCTCGGTGATCTTGCCCGATTTGGTGCGCGGAATATCGCTGACGGCGACGATCTTGGCCGGCACATGGCGCGGGCTCGCCCCGGTGCGGATTTTCGCGCGGATGCGTTTTTCCAGCTCGGCATCGAGCTCGACGCCGGCAGCCAGCCGCACGAACAGCACGACACGCACGTCATTGTCGAAATCCTGGCCGATGCATAGCGCTTCGAGGATTTCCGGCATCTGCTCGACCTGATTGTAGATTTCCGCCGTGCCGATCCTGACACCGCCCGGATTGAGCGTGGCGTCGGAACGGCCATGGATGATCAGCCCGCCATGGGCGGTCCATTCGGCGAAATCGCCGTGGCACCAGACATTGTCGAAGCGCTCGAAATAGGCGGCCTCGTATTTCTTGCCGTCAGGGTCGTTCCAGAAGCCGATCGGCATTGCCGGAAACGGCTTGGTGCAGACGAGCTCCCCCTTCTCCTGGCGAAGCGGACGGCCATCATCGTCCCAGACGTCGACGGCAAGGCCGAGGCCGGGTCCCTGGATCTCGCCGGGCCATACCGGTTCGATCGGCACGCCGAGCACGAAGCAGGAGACGATATCGGTGCCGCCGGAGATCGAGGCGAGATGCACGTCCTTCTTGATGCCTTCATAGACGAAACGGAAATCTTCCGGCGACAGCGGCGAGCCGGTCGAGGAGATGGTGCGCATACTGGAAAGATCATGCGTGTGGATCGGCTTCAGGCCGGCCTTGCGCACGGAATCGATGAATTTGGCCGAGGTGCCGAAGTAGGTCATCTTCTCGGCATCGGCGAAGTCGAACAGCGCATTGCCGTCCGGGTAGAAAGGCGAGCCGTCATAGAGCAGCAAGGTGGCGCCCGACGCCAGGCCCGACACCAGCCAGTTCCACATCATCCAGCCGCAGGTGGTGAAATAGAAGAAGCGATCGCCGTCGAGCAGGCCGGCATGCAGCCGCTCTTCCTTGACGTGCTGGATCAGCGTTCCGCCGGCTGAATGGACGATGCATTTGGGGATGCCGGTCGTGCCTGACGAAAACAGGATGTAGAGCGGATGCGAAAACGGCAGCCCTTCGTAACTGACAGGCCTGGCGGCAAAGGGTGACAGCGCCTCCTCCAGCGCAGCCGCCTTGCCGATGGTTGCCGCGACGTCGGTCGAGGTGCCGAGATAATCGATAATCAGGACCTTGCGCACGGTGGCGAGCTTCGCCACCACGGCCGCGATCTTGTCGGCGACTTCGATCGCCTTGCCATTGTACCAATAGCCGTCCGGCGCGATGAACACGACAGGCTCGATCTGGCCGAACCGGTCGAGAACACCCTGCTCGCCGAAATCGGGGGAGCAGGACGACCAGACGGCGCCGATCGAGGCGGCAGCCAGCATCGCCGCAACGGTCTCCGGCATGTTCGGCATCATCGCGGCGATGCGGTCGCCCTTCTTCACCTTGAGCGACAGGAAGAGCTGTTGCAGGCGCGAGGTCAGCGCATGCAGCTCGTTCCAGGACAGCCGCCGCTCGACCTTGTCCTCGCCGCGAAAGACGATGGCGTCGCCAAGCCCGGTTTTCTTCAGGAGATTCTCGGCGATGTTCAGCTTCGCGTCAGGGAAGAAGGTCGCGCCGGGCATCTTGTCGCCATCGACCAGCACGCGTTCGCCCTTGTCGCCGACGATGCCGCAAAAGTCCCAGACCAGGCTCCAGAAGGTCTCGCGGTCATCGATCGACCAGCGATGCAGGTCGGCATAGGAAGAGAAAGCCTTGCCGGCCCTGCTCGCCGCGGCATTCATGAAGGCGGTCATCGGCGCTGCGTCGATCTGCTCTTGCGTCGGCATCCAGAGCGGTGCGTCGTCGGCCATCATTGTTCCTCCGCAGGCTGCATCGCTTATGCATATCGCGATGCAGCAGAGCAAGATTTTGTTGGACCGCGCCGGTCAGGGTGTGCGCAAATGCCATCGCCGGGCCATAAAGACTTGAAATGCGTCAGCCGTCGGTTACACCCGTCGGGCGATTTTGTCGGAATGGAAGCATACGGGGCGATATGCCATCACCTTTGATCCGACGCGGAATATGGGCGATCGGCGCAGCCGTCATCGTCATCGCGCTGGTTGTCGCAGCCTTGCCGTTGATCGCCTCGACCCGTATCGTGCGTGACCGCATCGCGTGGGAAATGAGCGCCTGGAGCGGTTTCAGGGTCACCATCGACGGCGCGCCGCGCATCGAGGTCTGGCCGAATTTCCGGGCGATCCTGAGCGACGTGACGCTGTCGCAATGGACAGAGACGGATGCACCGCCTGTGATCGAGGCCGAGCGGGTCGAGGTCGACCTCTCGGCTATGGCGGCGCTGCGTGGCGACGTGGTGTTTTCGACTGCGCGGCTGGTGCGACCGACGATCAGGGTTCAGCGTACCGCGAGCGGGTTTTTCCTGCCTGCGATTCCGAGCGGCGGGCGCATTACGCGTTCGATCGATGCTGCCCGCGCGGTGATCAACACAAATCCCGCCAAGCCGGATCTCGGCAAGCTGCCGGCAGATCCGTTCGGCACAGTCGAGTTCAGGGACGGCCGCGTGGTCGCCGCCATCGGCGGCAAGGACCAGGAGATATTGAGCAGCCTGAGCGGCCAGGCGAATTGGGCCGCGATGAACAGCAATGCGACGCTGTCGGCAACCGGGATATGGCGCGGCGAAAGCGTTTCCGTCGACGCCGCATCGCCGAACCCGCTTGTGCTGTTTGGCGGCGGCGCAGCACCGGTCACGCTTTCCTTCAAGGCGGCGCCGGCCAGCTTTTCCTTCGACGGGCTGGCCAGCATGTCGGAGAACGGCTATTTCGACGGCCAGGCAAAATTTGCCGCACCTTCGCTGCGACGCGTGCTCGAATGGTCGCAGGCCGGCATCGCGCCCGGTGCGGCAATCGGCTCGATCTCGGTTTCAAGCAAGATCACCACGACGGCCGGGCGCATCAAATTCGAAAATACGGCCCTGACCCTCGACAACAACCCTGGAATGGGCGCGCTGGACTTCACCTACGGCGAGGCACTGCCGGTGATCTCCGGCACACTTGCCTTCGATACGCTCGACCTCAGATCGTTTCTCTCCGCCTTTACCCCCGTACCATCCGCCGGCGCCGCCGGTCCGGGCGAGATCGACACAAGCTTCGCCGACCGGATCAATCTCGATCTCAGGCTGTCCGCCGCGCATGCCACGGCAGGTGCAATCCAGCTTGCCGACGTCGCCGCCACCGCCCAGGTCAAGAACGGCCTCGCCGTCTTCGACATCTCCGATGCATCCGCCTTTGGCGGCAACGTCCAAAGCAGCGTCCGTTTCGACCGCAAGCCCGCCGGCACGGAAGTCGAGATCCGGCTGCTTGCTTCCGACATCGACGGCGGCGCTTTCGGCACCGCGGCCGGGATGACGCGGCTGGTGCCGATCGGCACCGGAACCGTTTCGGTCATCCTCAAGGGGCCGGGCAGAACCTGGGACTCCATTTTCGAAAACGCCAATGGCTCGCTGTCCGCGACCTTCGGCGCGGGTGCGCTGAGCCGGCTTAACCTGCCGGCGTTCCTCAAGCACACCGAACAGGGCGGATTCTTCGCGCTCGACGACGTCTCGGACGGAACGCTGCCGATCGACGGGGCCGAGCTCAAGGCGAGCGTTTCGAACGGCGTGGCGCGCATCGACAAGGCCGAGGTGAATTCCGCGCAATACAAGATCTGGCTTTCCGGCATCGCATCCTATGCCGGACGCGGGCTGGCGCTGTCCGGCGGCATCGTCCAGCCGAGCCAGGCTGCCACGCAGACGAACGGCCAAGCGCCCCAGCAGTCGTCGTTCTTCGTCGGCGGCACCTGGAGCACGCCGTTCATCTCGCCGATAAGTCGCGGTGTTTCAGGCGAGTAGGCAGCAGGAACTCAACCTCGCTGCGCCGCCTGCTCGTCGCGCTGCCGCTGCACCTCGCGGCGTTTGTTTGCGAGCGAAGCGATGATCACGCCAACTGCGACGACCGCGATCAGAATGGTGCACGCCGCGTTGATTTCCGGCGTCACGCCAAGGCGGACCTGGCTGTAGATCTTCATCGGCAGCGTCGTGGCGCCAGGCCCCGAGGTGAAGCTGGCAATAACCAGGTCGTCGAGCGAGAGCGTGAAGGCCAGCATCCAGCCAGAGACGATCGCCGGCATGATGACCGGCAGCGTGATCTGGAAGAAGGTCCTTACCGGCGGCGCACCGAGATCCATCGCGGCTTCTTCCAGCGAACGATCGAACGTGATCAGGCGCGATTGGACCACCACAGCGACGAAGCACATGGTCAGCGTGGTGTGGGCAAGCGTCACCGTGAGAAAGCCGCGGTCGAAGCCGACAGCGACGAAGAGCAGCAATAGCGACAGGCCGGTGATGACTTCCGGCATGACCAGCGGCGCAAACACCATGCCGGAAAACAGCAGCCGGCCGCGAAAGCGCGTGTAGCGCGTCAGGGTGAGCGCGGCCAGAGTGCCGAGCACGGTCGCCACGGTGGCCGAGATGACGCCGACGCGCGCCGTCACCCAGGTGGCGTCCATCAGACCCTGATTGTGGAACAGCGACACGTACCATTTCGTCGAGAAGCCGCCCCAGACGGTGACCAGCTTCGACTCGTTGAAAGAGAACACGACGAGCAGGACGATCGGCAGGTAGAGAAAGGCAAAGCCGAGCACGATCGAAACGATGTTGAAGCGGCTCCAGGTAGCGTTCATAGGTCCTGCTCCTGGGCACGCGCCTGGGCTCGCTGGAAGAGCATGATCGGCACGATCAGCAGCAGCAGCAAGATGACGGCAACGGCAGACGACACCGGCCAGTCGCGGTTGCCGAAGAATTCGCTCCACAGCGTCCTGCCGATCATCAGTGTCTGTGAGCCGCCGAGCAGATCGGGGATGACGAACTCGCCGACGGCGGGAATGAACACCAGCAGGCAGCCGGCGATGACGCCGGGCAGCGACAGCGGGAACGTGATCTTCCAGAAGGCGCTGGTCGGCGGGCAGCCGAGATCCTTGGCGGCCTCGATCAGCGAATTGTCCATCTTCTCCAATGCCGAATAGAGCGGCAGGACCATGAACGGCAGATAGGAGTAGACGATGCCAATGAAGATCGCCGTGTAGGTGTTGAGGATGATCAGCCGATGGCTGATGATGCCAGTGGCGAGCAGCAGCTCGTTGAGCAGGCCCTCGGGCTTGAGAATGCCGATCCAGGCGTAGACACGGATCAGGAACGAGGTCCAGAACGGCAGGATCACCAGCATCAGCAAGGTCGGGCGGATCGTCGCCGGAGCGCGTGCCATGCCATAGGCGATGGGATAACCGATCACCAACGTCAGGACCGTCGAGATGGCGGCGACGATGACGCTCGTCACATAGGCGTTGAAGTAGAGCGCGTCCTGCGTCAGCCAGATGTAGTTGTCAAAATTGAGCGCGCCAAACCACGCGACAACCCCGGAAACGCCGTCGCGGAAATCGAGCACCGGCGTGTAGGGCGGCATGGCTATCGCGGTCTGCGACAGCGAAATCTTAAAGACGATGATGAAGGGGACGAGAAAGAAGAACAGCAGCCAGAGGTAGGGGATGATGATGACGAGACGGCTAACCAAAGCCGCTCCCAGCCTGGCCAAGGCGGATTTGCCGGCAGCGCTTGCCGAGGAGCTTGTTGCGGCGGTGACAGCGGACATGATCAGTCCCTACCGTGTCAGCACGACGCCGGCGTCGGGTCGGAAGGAAACCCAGGCGCGGTCGTTCCAGGTCAGCGGATCCTCGGTGATGCGTGCCGCGTTCATGGTACTTGCCCGCACCACCTGACCGTCATCCAGCCTGACGTGATAGACGGTCATGTCACCGAGATAGGCGATGTCGTAGACCTCGCCCTCGATGGCATTGACGGCACCAGCCGGTTTCGTGGAGGAAACCTTGATCTTCTCCGGCCTGATAGCAAAGGTAACGGACGTTCCGGCGGCGGCACGGCCGGCATTTTCGGTGCGGATGGTGATGCCGTTGCCGGCGTCGATGCTTGCGCTGCCGGCCTCGCCAGCCGCGATCTTGCCGTCGAACATATTCACATTGCCGACGAAGCCGGCGACGAAGCGGGAACCCGGCGCCTCGTAGACCTCGGCCGGCGTCGCCACCTGCATCACCTCGCCCTTGTCGATGATGGCGATGCGGTCGGCCATCGTCATCGCCTCTTCCTGGTCATGGGTGACGACGACGAAGGTGAGGCCAAGGTTCTGCTGCAGGTCCATCAGCTCGAACTGGGTTTCCTCGCGCAGCTTCTTGTCCAGTGCGCCAAGCGGCTCATCGAGCAGCAGGACTTTCGGCCGCTTGGCCACAGAGCGGGCCAGTGCGACACGCTGGCGCTGGCCGCCCGACAATTGGTGCGGCTTGCGTTTGGCGAACTGCTCGAGCTTGACCAGCTTCAGCATCTCGGCGACGCGCTTGTCGATATCGGCCTTGGCCATGCCTTCCTGCTTGAGGCCGAACGCGATGTTGTTCTCGACCGTCATGTGCGGAAACAAGGCGTAGGACTGGAACATCATATTGACCGGCCGCCGATATGGCGGGATGCCGCGCAGATCCTGGCCATCGAGCAGGATACGGCCGGCGGTCGGTTCCTCAAAGCCGGCAAGCATCCTGAGCAGCGTCGATTTCCCGCAGCCCGAGGCCCCGAGCAGGGCAAAGAATTCGCG
Source organism: Mesorhizobium sp. M0894 (assembly GCF_040319725.1). NCBI lineage: Bacteria > Pseudomonadati > Pseudomonadota > Alphaproteobacteria > Hyphomicrobiales > Phyllobacteriaceae > Mesorhizobium > Mesorhizobium sp. M0894. The sequence continues at coordinate 40,768 of NZ_JAMYOG010000028.1, forward strand.
TTCGAAGATGGTCAGCGACAGATTGTTGACGGCAGTGAAGTCGCCGAACTTCTTGGTGACGTTGTCGAACTGGATGTATGGCTTGGCATTCGGATCGTTCCATGGCGCGAAATCCCTGCGGATGCTGCCAAGCGATTTCATGTCCCACTCCGTGCCTGATTCCGTCCCTAAAAGACGACCCCGGCAGTCAGCCACCGGGGTCGCGTCAGATCACTATTGTCCCGTGATGACCTTGGTCCACGATCTGGTGACGAGACGTTGCGTCTTGGGGTCATATGGACCGACAGTGAACAGCTTGGCCAGCGTCGAGTCATCCGGATAAATGCCCGGGTCATCAAGGATCTCCTTGCTGACGAGCGGCTGAGAGGCCTTGTTGCCATTGGCGTAGAAGACAAAGTTGGTGGATTTGGCAATAACTTCTGGTCTCATCATGTAGTTCAGAAATTCGTGTGCCTCGGCGACATGCGGTGCATCGGCCGGGATCGCCATTTCGTCGAACCACATTTCCGCACCTTCCTTTGGAATCGTGTAGGCGATGTCGACCCCCTTTTTCGCTTCCGCCGCACGGTCGCGGGCCTGGAAGAGATCCCCCGAAAATCCGACAGCCACGCAGATGTCGCCATTGGCGAGCGCGTTGATGTATTCCGACGAATGGAATTTGCGGATAGATGGCCGGATGCTCAGCATGAGATCTGTGGCTTTGGCAAGGTCGTCAGGAGAGGTCGAGTCAGGCTTGAGGCCAAGATAGTTCAGCACAGTCGGAAAAATGTCTGTAGGCGAATCCAGGAAGTACACGCCACAATTGGCGAGCTTGGCGATATTCTCCGGCTTCAGGACCGCATCCCAGCTGTCGATCTTATCGACGCCGAGGGCTTCCTTCACTTTCTCGGTGTTGTAGCCAATGCCTGTGGTCCCCCACATGTAGTTGACCGAATATTCGTTGCCGGGGTCGAACTTCGCAACCCGCTCCATCACCACGTTCCACATATTGGAAAGGTTGGGCAGCTTCGACTTGTCCAGCTTCTGATATACCCCGGCCTGGATTTGACGGGCCAGGAACGGGCTTGCCGTCGGCACCACGACATCGTAGCCGCTACCACCGGCAAGCAGCTTGGTTTCGAGAATTTCGTTGGAATCATAGGTGTCGTAGACGACCTTGATGCCGGTTTCCTTGGTGAAGTCGTCGATGATCGAACTGTCGATATAGTCCGACCAGTTGAAGACATTGACGACACGGTCCTCGGCATGCACGCCCAAGGTAAAAACTGCCAGAAACGCCGAAGTCGCCGAAAGCCAGAGCGCTTTGCGGGTCATGCTATTCTCCTTTGATGAGTGTTCCGTCGCCAGCTCGTCGCGGCGTGCGCCCGGCTGGGCATTTGCTTCAGGGTATTGAGCTTGCAGGCAGGCGACAAGCGCGAATTGCCGGCGCCATTATGGTTCGGCGACGAGGCGACAGTGAAGACTTGGCGTGGCGTTGGTGGTGTTGCGGCGCCGTCAGAAGCTTTCGCTACGGCGCGCGCAGGGAGACGACGATGTTGTCCGGCCTCGATGCAGCCGGCATGGAGACTTGGCAAGATACGCCTGTCTTGTTGTTGCCGTGATCGCAGCCTGCCCGCGCGGCTGCGACATTGTCAATGGTCCATCTCGCTTTGGCGCGCGCGCTGCATCAATTAGGCGAAGGCACACCGGTGACGCCCGCCCGTTGCGGCCGCGTCTGGCGCTTGAATTCGAGCCCGATATGGACGAGGAGTGCCGTGACGACAACCGCACCGCCGACGATGGTACGCGCCGACGGCACCTCGGAATGAATGAGCCAGACCCAGATCGGGCCTAGGATCGGCTCGAACGTGCCGAGCAGCGCCGCGACGGCCGCCGGAACAAGCCGGGCGCCGGTGGCGAAGAAGGCGAGGCCGAGCCCCAGATTGACCACGCCGAAGGCAAAGAGAAAGCCCATATCGTGGCTGGAAACGCCGAGTGCCGACGCCTGGGAGGCCGCAAAGGCGGCCGCCAGCATCGTGCCGAGGCAGGTCGCCGGGGTCATACGCACATGGGCAAAGCGGCGCGTGATGACGGTGGCGATCGAGAACATGACGGCAATGAGCAGCGCCAGCCCGTCGCCGATCGGCGATACGGCGCCATCGAGCGATTCCGAGACCATGATGGCGACGCCAGCAATGACGGCGGCGATCGCCAGCCAGGTCGCCACGGCCACCCGCTCGCGAAACAGCGCCCAGGCAAACAACGCCGCCAGAAGCGGCACACCGGCCTGCATCAACAGGATGTTGGCGACGGTGGTATATGCAAGCGCCACGACGAAAGAGGTCGACGCCGTGGCGAAACAAAACGCCACCGCAAGGCCGGCCAGGCCCATGCCGCGAAACAGCTTCAGCGTGCCACGCCAGCCGTCGCGCCAGACCATGAAGCAGAGCAGGAAGGCGGCGGCCCAGACCGAGCGCCAGAACACCACCGTCCAGCTGTCGCCGGCATCGATGAAACGGGCAATGGTACCGCCGAGGCTCCACATCAGGGCCGACAGGAACACCAGCAGGAAACCGATACGCTCCTCATTTCGCGGAGGCGAAACAGCGATCTGCGGTGATGATATGTCGGTCATGAGTCGGACTGTCGGCGATTTCGAGGCGGCACGATGCACAGCGGACGACAGAAACGTGCCTTAATCGCGTAACGCAAAGACGGGGATGGGGAGTGATCCAGCATCGTGTTCCATTTGGCGCACCGACAGGTGCACAGAGATGCCCGATCATCGACAGACGCCCCATGCTCGACGTGCGGTGCAAATGTATAGGGCGCCCCCATGGATGAGCCATTCTACAAAACGGCGGCGATTGGCTATGACGAGTTGTTCGCCCGTGCGACGAACTCGTTTATCCCGTCCTTGCTGAAGGCAGCACGGATTGCGCCTGGCCATCGCGTGCTCGACGTCGCAACGGGCACCGGAGCGGCAGCGCAAGCCGCTGCCATCATTGTAGGCCCTTCCGGCGCCGTGATTGGCGGCGACATCTCGCCGGCCATGCTCGAATCCGCCAAACGCAATTTGAAAGACCAGCCAATCACCCTCGCTACGTTCGACGCTCACGCGCTTCCTTATGAGGACCGTCGGTTCGACACAGTGACCTGTCAGCTTGGGCTCATGTTCTTCTCGGACCAGCTTGGAGCGCTTTCGGAATTTCGCCGGGTTCTGCGCCCCAACGGCTGGACTGCAGTTAGCGTGACAACGACGCCAGAGCGTTCGTTGTTCGCCAGAATAGGTGCGGTAATCGCCCGCCATGCCCCTGAGAAAGCTGAAAAGCTAAATCGCTTCTTCTCCGTCCCCGACGCCACATGCTTGCATGATTTGCTCTATCGCGCCGGGTTTCGAAAGATTGACGTCCAGCTCGAAACGCGGCCCATCAAGTTCTCGTCCTTCGACGACTATTTCAGCGGCATCGCCAAGGGCGCAACATTGAGCGGTCAGGAGTATGTCCAGCTTCCTCCGGATATGAAGCACATCGTGCGCGAGGAGGTCTGGCGCGGGCTAGCTTCGCCGAGCCCTGGAGAGCCGCTGACGATTGAAATGGACGTTCTGATAGGCAGCGGTAGCCGATAGAAGAATGCGCCCGCGGCACGATCCCCGGCAACTCTGTTTGCCGTCACTGAAAATCGAACGCCGACAGTCCCGTCACCATCTCGTCGAGGCCGAGCGGGCGTGTCAGCGGTGGCTCGGCGCGGGCGAGGCAGCCGATGCGTTCACACAGCCGGCAGGCAGGGCCGACCGGCGTCGCGGACACAGTGGCGTTCTGTCCGGCCTTGCCGATGGCGGCCGGCCCCGGCAACGCTGCTCCATAGACGATCTCATCGCGAAAACCGATGTCGCAGCCGAGCAGCAGCGCGGTGCGGCGCGGTCGCTCGGCAAACGAGCCCTGCGGGCCTTCGAGCGTGCGGGCGATGCAGAGAAACGCCGCACCATCGGGCATTTCCACGGCCTCGACCAGGATTTGGCCGGGCTGGGCGAAGGTGGTATGGACCGGCAGCTTCGGACAGCCGCCGCCGAAGCGGCTTTGCGGAAAGCCGTGGCTGCCCGCCTTGCGGAAGCGATTGCCGGCACTGTCGACCTCGAGCATGAAGAATGGCACGCCCGACGCACCCGGCCGCTGCAGCGTGGTCAGCCGGTTCGCCGCTTGCTCGAAGGAAACGCCGAAGCGCGACCGCAACATGTCGATGTCATAGCGGGCGCGGACCGCAGCGGCGTGAAAAGGCTGATAGGGCATCATCAGCGCGTGCGCGGCATAGCGGCCGAGTTCGAAACGGGCGAGCCGGCGGGCTTCGTCTGTGGTCAGCTTCAGCGCCTGGATTTCGGCAGCGACAGCAACGCTCATGCGGATCAGGCAGGCCTCCATCGCCACCTCGCGCAACTGATCGAATGGCGACAGGCGCTCGGACAGGAACAGGCGCTGCGAGTGACGGTCATAGCGACGGCGCCAGTTGGGCATGGTGGCGACCGGCAGTACCTTGACGACGACGCCGAATTCACGCCGCAGCCAAGCCTTCAACGCACTGAACAGATCGTCGCCGGGATCGAGCACCGACGTGAATGCCTCGGCTTCCTCTTCGAGCGCGGTAAAATGGTTCGGCCGGCGTTCGAAAATCTCATGCACCTCGTCGATCGGCAGCCGGGCGCCGGAGAGTGCGGTGGCTTTGCCCTCACGCGCGAGCAGCTCGTTGAGATCGGATAGCCGCGCGGCCTGCTCGCGATAGGCGCGAAACAGCTTTATCACAGCGGCGGAAGCGTTGGGCGCCGCCTCGGCAAGCTCGATGAGTTCCTGGTCGCCTGGCAGTTCGCCGGCCAGCAACGGATCTGAAAACACTTCCTTCAAATCGGCGACCGAACCCCTCGCCTCGCCCTGCAATTCATGTGGGTCGACCTTGTAGACGGACGCCAGTCTCAGGATCAGTTGCACCGTCAACGGCCGTTGGTTGCGCTCGATGAGATTGAGATAGGACGGCGAGATGCCGAGCCCTTCGGCCATCGCCGTCTGGGTCAGGCCCTTGGCGTTGCGGATGCGACGAATGCGCGGCCCGGCAAAGATTTTATGGTCGGCCAATCGACTGTCCTTGACAAAAATTTACATCCGCTGATGGCATGGCGGCGTTTACAATCATGACAAATTTACAGCTCTCATCAGTCAAATACAACACAGGTTTTCTCTTATTTCATGGCCAATTTCGGAGTTTGTCTCGCTTGCGTAGTGCCGACATGTAAATGATGTCACGCACACGGCGCACATATTCCTTCTGTACGGCGTTTCCGAAACCGGCATTAAAGCCAGCCTGGAGTGACCAATGACCGATTTTTACAACCTTGTCCCGTCGGCGCCCCAAGGGCGCTTCGATGGCATCGAACGGCCGTATTCGCCAGAGGACGTGAGACGGCTGCGCGGCTCGGTGCAGATTCGGCAGAGCCTCGCCGAAATGGGGGCAAACCGGCTGTGGCAGCTCATCCATGAAGAGGATTTCGTCAACGCGCTCGGTGCCATGTCGGGCAACCAGGCAATGCAGCAGGTGCGGGCCGGGCTGAAAGCGATCTATCTGTCGGGATGGCAGGTCGCCGCCGATGCCAACACCGCTTCCGCCATGTACCCGGACCAGTCGCTTTATCCCGCAAATGCGGCGCCCGAACTGGTCAAGCGCATAAACCGCACCTTGCAGCGCGCCGACCAGATCGAGACTTCCGAAGGCAAGGGGCTGTCGGTCGACACCTGGTTCGCGCCGATCGTCGCCGATGCCGAAGCCGGCTTCGGCGGGCCGCTCAACGCCTTCGAGATCATGAAGGCATTCATCGAGGCGGGTGCGGCCGGCGTCCATTACGAGGACCAGCTGGCTTCGGAGAAGAAATGCGGCCACCTCGGCGGCAAGGTGCTGATCCCGACCGCTGCACACATCCGCAACCTCAACGCTGCGCGGCTTGCCGCCGACGTCATGGGCACGCCGACGCTGGTCGTGGCCCGCACCGATGCGGAAGCGGCACAGCTCTTGACCTCCGACATCGATGAGCGCGACCAGCCCTTCGTCGATTATGGCGCCGGCCGCACCGCGGAGGGCTTCTATCGTGTCAGCAATGGCATCGAGCCCTGCATCGCCCGCGCCGTCGCCTACGCGCCCTATGCGGACCTGATCTGGTGCGAGACTTCCAAGCCCGATCTGGCGCAGGCCAGGACGTTTGCCGAGGGTGTGCGCAAGCACCATCCCGGCAAGCTGCTTGCCTATAATTGCTCGCCGTCTTTCAACTGGAAGAAGAATCTCGACGACGCGACGATTGCGAAGTTCCAGAAGGAACTCGGCGCCATGGGTTACAAGTTCCAGTTCATTACGCTGGCCGGTTTCCACCAGCTCAACTTCGGCATGTTCGAGCTCGCCCGCGGCTACAAGGAGCGGCAGATGGCTGCCTATTCGGAACTGCAGCAGGCGGAATTCGCCGCGGAAGCCAATGGCTACACTGCCACCAAGCACCAACGCGAGGTCGGCACCGGCTATTTCGACGCCGTCTCGATGGCGATCACCGGTGGCCAGTCTTCGACAACGGCCATGCATGGATCGACCGAGCACGCCCAATTCAGGCCGGCAGCGGAATAGCGGAATAGCAGACAAACAGAGGGAACGCCCAAACGGGCATGACAACACAAGGAGAAGACCAATGGCATCGATAAGCCGCGTCAAGGAACGGGCCGAAGAGCAAGCCACCAGCATGAATGTCGACCAGCAGGCGACCATTCGCATGTTGGCGAACGATCTGCACAGGCTCAATCAGTCGGTGATGAAGGCGGTCGAGGCCGGCGTCTCGGTCGAACTGGTGCGCTCGGCACGTCACCATGGCGGCGATGGCAACTGGGGCGATCTGCTGATCCCGGTCATCGTCACACAGCGGAGCCACGACTAATGAATTCTACCGCACCGCGCCTTTTTGAACGCATGCTATCGCACCTCGCAGGCTGCGGCTCTGCCTAGTCCGGCAGAGCTGCTAATGCAACGATTTCAATGACAAGATCAGACTGAGCAAGCGCTGCAACTCCAATAACTTCCGAGGGCGGCGGGTTGTTGTAGCTGCAGTGCTTCGGGCAGTGCACCGCAAAGAATTCGTCCAAGACGTCCAAGCGGAAATTGGGGGAGCTCAGAACGCCGCCATCGGGAAATGGCCCCTTAACAAAGAAGGTCAGCCGGATGAGATGCTCGAGCGCGCTGCCAAGCTCCTCCAGATCTGATTTGATGTTGGTGAGAACTGCGCGCCACTGTGCTGCCGCGTCGCCAATGGCGCCGCCGCCGCTTTTGCCGATCGGATCGTAGTCCTCGGCCGTCGCGGTATTTCCGGAAAGGTAGACAAACCCCTTTGCGCCGGTAACGACCGTACCCTTTCCCCATGGCATCAACCGGCCGTTTTTAAATTTCTTATGAGTCACGAGTTCCATTGTCATCTCCCGTCGCTCAAAGAGACGTGCTTAGCCAACGAGGAAGGATAGTCCAGCGAGGCGATGCGACAAGCTCGCGACAGACTTGCCTCGCCTTCATCCAACCTGCTTCAATCCGGCTACGGCTGCGAGTTGATGCGTTCGCGCTGCACAGCCAAACTTCGCTGAAGCCTGCCCAGTTGTAATGGCGACTTCTCCTTTCGAGCGGCGGCAAAGAAAAGCACTTAATTTGAATTTTAATGTTTCTTGCGATATTCTCCTGATATGCCATTTCAGCTTGACATGAGCAGCGATCTCACGCCAATTACCTGTCAAGTTTCAACCCTGCATTGAAACACTGAACAACGGCCTGCCCCGCCATGTGCCCAGCGAATCGCGAAATCGAGACTGCAAAGCAGGCGGCGTTCGTTAGCCGGGGCGTGGAGACGCGGATGCTCCCAGATTTCTCGCGGGTGCTGGTGGTCGGAAAATCACCGATCAACCGGGTCGTGGTTTCAAAGATCGTTGAGCGGTCCGGCCTCAAACCGATCTCGGAAACTCCCGAAACCGCGGCAAAGGCCTTGCACGCGCTGATTCCCGGCACTGTCGTTCTCGACGGCGGAGCGGAGAACGGTGACTGCGACGCCTTGCTGTCGGGCATCGATGCGCTGCGAAGGGCGTCAGGCAAATCGCTTCCGTTGGTGATCCTGCTCTCAGTCAAGACCGGCACTCCGGAGACCCTGGGCCTGTCGAGCGTCATCGATGCGGTGGTCGTCAAGCCGATCACCACCGAACGGCTGCAGCCGGTGATCGACCGGCTGGTCGGGCTCGGCCGCAACTGACCTCTATCGCGACGCGTCGACTGCAGACCTGATCAATCAATCTCGCCGATACGCTCGATCAGGCCCGGCAGTTCACCGAGATTGGCTATCTGGCGAAAGCGCGGTGCTGAGACCGGCGGCTCGACATGCTCCAGCACCCAGGTCAGTTCATGCGGCACGTGGATGCCCCAACTGCCGGCTTCGATTGCCGGCACGACGTCCGATTTGAGCGAGTTGCCGACCATCATGCCCTTTTCCGGGCCATCGCCGTAACGGCTGAAGATCCGGCTATAGGTGGCAGCGCTCTTGTCGCTGACGATTTCGACCGCATGGAACAGCTCGCCCAGTCCGGATTGCGCGAGCTTGCGTTCCTGGTCGAAGAGGTCGCCCTTGGTGATCAGCACCAGGCGGTAGGCGCCGGCCAGCTTTTCCACGGTCTCGCGCGCATAGGGAAGCGGCTCGATCGGATGGCTGAGCATCTCGCGGCCCGCGGCGAGAATTTCGGCAATGGTTGAGGCAGGCACGTGGCCTTCGGTGACCTCGATCGCCGTCTCGATCATTGACAGCGTAAATCCCTTGATGCCGAAGCCGTAGACCGCGAGGTTGCGCTTCTCGACCTCCAGCAATCTTGCCGAAATCCAGTCCTCCTCGGCGTGGTCGGCGAGCAGCGCGGCAAAGCGCTTCTCGGTCATGCGGAAGAACTGTTCGTTCTGCCACAGCGTGTCGTCGGCGTCGAAGCCGATCGTCGTCAGTTTGCGGCTGTGTTGCATTCGGCGTCTTCAATTGCGGCGTTGCGGGACGCCGACCCTAGACCAGGATGTTTTTATCCGGAAGTCGTTGTGTTCCCCCGGTAATCGAGGCGCACGCCAGCCGGCTCCCCTTCCCTTTGGTCGCCGGCAACGGCTATACTCCACAATCTGCAACAAATCTGGTGATTGATGCCGCCTGCAAAAAAGGAAGTCCGTCCGTCGAGCCGCGGAGGACGCGCCCGCACGCCTGCCTTCGTGAAAAACCAACGTGGCGTCAAGAACTGGAAGGAAGTCAGCGCCTGGCTGGAATGGCGCGGCATCGAAGACATCGAATGCATCACGCCCGACCAGGCCGGGGTTGCGCGCGGCAAAATGATGCCGTCGAAGAAGTTCACCTCCAACACCTCGCTTGCCCTGCCTTCGGCGGTGTTCATGACGACGATCTCGGGTGGTTATCCGGAGGACGGCAACGGCTTCCACTATCCGGAGGACGATGGCGACCTCAAGCTGATGCCTGACCTCTCGACGCTGACGGTGGTGCCGTGGGAGGAGGACCCGACGGCGGCGGTCATCTGCGACCTCGTCCACCAGGACGGCCGCTCGGTCGAGTTCACACCGCGCAACGTTCTGAAGCGCGTGCTTGCCGCCTATGACAGACGCGGGCTGAGACCTGTGGTGGCGCCCGAGATCGAGTTCTACCTGGTGCGCAAGAACCCCGATCCGGACTACCCGCTGACCCCGCCAGTCGGGCGCTCCGGACGGCCGATCGGCGGCGGCGCCGGCTATTCGATCGCCGGGGTCAACGAATTCGACGAACTGATCGACGACATCTATCATTTCTCCGAAAGCCAGGGCCTGGAGATCGACACGCTGATCCACGAAGAGGGCGCCGGCCAACTCGAAATCAATCTGCGTCACGGCGATCCGATCGAGCTCGCCGACCAGGTGTTCATGTTCAAGCGAACCATCCGCGAGGCGGCGCTGAAGCACGAGATCTATGCCACGTTCATGGCCAAGCCGATCCAGGGGCAGCCCGGTTCGGCCATGCATATCCATCAGTCGATCATCGACAAGAAGACCGGCAAGAACGTCTTTTCCGCGGAGGACGGCTCGGAGACCGAGGCCTTCTTCCACTTCATCGGCGGCATGCAGAAACATGTGCCGAACGCGCTGGTGATGTTTGCGCCCTACGTCAATTCCTACCGGCGGCTGACGCAGGCGGCCTCGGCGCCGGTCAACAACAAATGGGGCTACGACAACCGCACCACGGCCTTTCGCGTGCCACGCTCCGACCCGGCAGCGCGGCGCGTCGAAAACCGCATTCCTTCCTCCGACGCCAATCCCTATCTGGCGCTGGCCGCATCGCTCGCCTGCGGGCTGATCGGCATGACCAATAAGATCAAGGCCGATCCGCCGGTACTGACGACCGCCAATGAGGATGAGATCGACCTGCCGCGCGGCCTGCTCGAAGCCGTCGACCTGTTCGAGGCCGACGAGGAACTCTGCGCCCTACTCGGCAAATCCTTCGCAGCGACTTATGCGGCGATCAAGCGGGCGGAATTCGAGACCTTCATGGAAGTGATCAGCCCATGGGAGCGGGAGTATTTGCTGCTGAATGTGTAGTAGGAGAGTAGGGCAATATGGCAGTAGGGCAGTTAGGGCAGTAGGGCAGTAGGGCAAGGATGACGGACAAGATCGCATCGTACAGGGATCTGATCGTCTGGCAGCAAGCCATGGACCTAACGGTTGCAATCTCCCAAGTCACAAGGACCTGGCCGAAGGACGAGCTCTACGGGCTGACGGGTCAGGTGCGTCGGGCAGCAACGTCTGTGCCAGCCAACATCGCCGAGGGTTACGGCCGAGAAAGCCGAGCTTCCTACCAGCAGTTTCTCAGGATCGCCCAGGGATCACTCAAGGAACTGGAGACACACCTTCTAATCGCGCAACGGGTTGGAATTACCTCTCGCGAGGCAGTCGAATCATTGATGCCTCACAGCGAGAGCGTAGGAAAGCTCTTGCGGCTTCTCATCCGCAAGCTGTCGGCTGAATAGACACCTACTGCCCTACTGCCCTAGTCGCCAAGCGGCACAGAGCCATGCCCACAGCCCCCCCGACCCCCCTGCTCCGCGCGCCCCCGAGGCCCAGAGACAGCGCCA
>NZ_JAMYOG010000029.1:0-43957 GCF_040319725.1 Mesorhizobium sp. M0894
CCCCTCACCCGGATTGCCAACCGAATTGCGAAGGGCAATTCGGGGCAATCCGACCTCTCCCCGAGGGGAGAGGAGGTCGCCGGCGTTAACGCCAGCCTCTTCTCCCCAGCGGGGAGAAGGTGGCCGCGAAGCGGCCGGATGAGGGGGGCCCCCTATGCGATAGCCCTGCCGTTGGGGGGGAGATCGCTGCTTCGCCCATCAGCGCCCCCGCCCGCCTGCCTCCAGCTTCTGCTCGGCCGCAATCAGCATCTCGACAAACCTCGTCACCTTGGGCGGGCGGAAGCGGGCGGCGGGGTAGACTGTGTAGATGCCGCCGGAGGGCAGCCGCCACTCGGGCAGGACCTGCACCAGCCGCCCGGCGGCCAGCTCGTCCCGCACCAAAAAGTCTGGCAGCACCGAGAGGCCGGCGCCGGCGCGGACCGCCGCCAGCACTGCCGGCGTTGCGTCGATTGAAATCGTTGCCTGCATTCGCACGGCCTGCTGCTCGTCGCCGCGCGAAAATTGCCATAGCAGCGGTTCGCGCAGCGCCATGTTGGCGACGAAGGGCAGCCCGGCAAGGTCTTGCGGTTCGCCGGCGGTGAAGCGGCCTTCAAACCCGGCGCCGCACACCATGAATTTGTTGGAAGGTGCCGATGCGCCGCGCCTGCAGGCTGGAATCGGCCAGCCAGCCGACGCGGATGGCCACGTCGATGTGGCCGGAAACCAGGTCGATCGTCTCGTCGCCCAGCGTCAGCTCCACCCGGCAGGCGGGATAGCGCGCGCTGAAGGCGGCGACCACCGGCACCACCGCCGACGTGCCGTAGTCGTTGGACGCCGCGATGCGCAGCGTGCCAGTCGGCTCGGCGGCGGCCTGCGCGAGTTCGTCGAAGGCATCCTCGGCCTGCTGCAGGACTTGCAGGCAGCGGGCATGGAATGTCCGGCCGGCCTCGGTCGGATGGACGCGGCGCGTCGTGCGGATCAGCAGCGTCGTTCCGACATCGCGCTCCAGCCGCGCCACCTGCTGGCTGACGACCGCCTTGGTGATGCCCAGCCGCTCGGCGGCCCGCGTGAACGAGCCGGCGTCGACCACCGCCGCGAAATAGGCCAGCCGGTTCAGGTTCATGCTTGGCTCATGGCGGTCTCATTGTCAGGCAATGGCATACATTACGTCTATTTTGTCGGCCTTCAATACGCATTCCGCTTTTGCCATCTTGCGGGCATCGAGGCTGCGCGCCGCCGAGTTCCGCATTCCCAGGAGACATCCATGTTCACACGGAGAGCCATCATGAAAACCACCCTCGCCGCCGGCGCTGCCGCGGTCTTTGCTCCCGCCGGGCTCGGCCATGCGGCCGGCGGGCTTTCCTGGAAGCATTTTCCGGCCGGGCAAAACGGCTTCTTCCGCGCCCCGGTGCTGATCTCCGGCGCCACCGAAGCCGTGCTGATCGACGGTGGTTTCACCTACCCCGACGGCCGCGCCGTGGCCGAAGCGATCAAGGCCACCGGCAAGACGCTCACCACCATCTATGTCAGCCAGTCCGACCCCGACTATTATTTCGGCCTCAAGCCGATCAAGCAGGCGTTCCCGCAGGTACGGGTGATCGCCGCAGCCGATACGGTGGCCGCCATCAACGGCAATGTCGAAAAGAAGCTCGCCGTCTGGGGGCCGCAGCTCAAGGAGAATGGCCCACAGGCGCTCGCCGACGTCGTCATCCCCGAAGCTTTCGACGGCAAGACGCTCAGCGTCGACGGCGAGAGCATCGAGATCGTCGCCGCGGAAGGGCTCGCCAATCGGCGCTATCTCTTCGTGCCGTCGCTGAATGCGGTGTTCGGCGGGGTGATGATCTTTGCCGGCGTGCATGTCTGGACCGCCGACACGCCGACCAAGGAACTGCGCGCCGCCTGGCTGGCCAATCTCGAAAAGATCGCAGCGCGCAAGCCGGCGATCGTCGTGCCCGGGCACATGACACCTGAGGCAACTACCGACCTTTCAGCCGTCGAGCACACCAAGACCTATCTCATCGCCTTCGAGGAAGAACTGGCCAAGGCCAAGGACGCGGCCGCGCTGAAGAGCGCCATGGAAGCCCGCTTCCCCGGCCTCGGCATGGGCGTTGCGCTCGACATCGGCTCCAAGGTTGCCACCGGCGAGATGAAGTGGGGCTGAAATGGCCGCCAATCTCGACCCTCGAGGGGGAGATCGGAAGCTTCAGCCTCGGCGCTCGATCCTGCAATGCTGGTGATAGGCGAAATCGCCGATGACAGCCAATCTCCCCCCTCGTGGGGGAGATGCCCGGCAGGGCAGAGGGGGGCGCGAATGAACGCCGGCCTTCGCGCCCAAACTTACCGCCCCTGCCCGCCTGATGTCGACACGCTCATGGGCCAGCGGGCGCTGACGCCAAGCGCTTGATTACGGTCATCCGCCGAGACGGTTGGTGCGCTTGCTGGCTTCGGCCTTGGCCCGCGCCTCGACCGCCCTTTCGATCTCGCGCTTCAGCTCGTCCTTGATCGCCACCGTCTCGGCCATCAGCGCCTCGACCTTCATGAAATCGAGCACGCGGTATTTCGACACCGCCGGCCGGATCAGGATGTCGGGCCGGCTCTGGTTCAGCTTACTGGCGATGATCGACTGCATCATCAGCTGCGTGGCACCGAACATCAGGTCGACGGAGGTCGGGAATTTGCGCCCGGCCTCGGTCGGCGCGCCGACCACGTCGACGGCGATGATGATGTCGGCGTCGAGCTCGATCAGGTCGAACGGCACGGGATTGTAGATGCCGCCGTCGATCAGCAGCCTGCCGTCGCGCATCACCGGGCGGAACACTGCCGGGATCGCCGCCGAGGCAGCCAGCGCCGAATGCAGCTCGCCCTCGTCGAACACGGCGAGCTTGTGGCCATAAAAATCCGTTGCCGTCACCTTCAGCGGTATCTTCAATTCGGCGAAGGTCTCGGGGATGGCGTCGGGCAGGAACGCCTTGAGGATGCGCTCGACATTGAACTGGCTGACCCGCAAGCCGCCCTGCAACGCTTCGGCAAAGGTGCCGGGCCGCGCCCGCCACATGCGCGTCGCCACTTCGGCGCGGCGGCCGAGGATCGAGCGCGTATAGTCGTGGATGTCCTTGCCGGTCATGCCCGAGGCCATGCCGGCGCCCATGATGGCGCCGATCGACGAGCCGGCGATTGCCGCCGGCCTTATGCCCAGTTCGTCCAGCACCTCGATGACGTGGATATGCGCCAGCCCGCGCGCGCCGCCGCCGCCAAAGGCGATGCCGAAGCTAGGCGCCATTTTGGGTGACATTTGACGACAGGACAGCCGCTTTCGACCTGCTCTTGTCGAGGTTGGCGCCGCCCCTCACCTGCCTGCCGGCATCCTCTCCCCGTATAGTGACGGGGAGAGGGGCGCTCTCATCGATGGTTTTGCCAATCGCCAGCGCTGCAAGAAGGGCGTCGGCATTGCGGCCAGCCCCCTTCTCCCCGTCACTATACGGGGAGAAGTGCCCGGCAGGGCGATGAGGGGCAGCGCCAGCGCCCGAGAAATGCAGGCAACGGCTCATCCCTTGCTTCCTAGCTTCGGCCCGACCACCATGACGGCCGGCTCGGCGGAGAGCAGCTTTTTTGCCGCCGCCTTGACCTGGTCCAGCGTCACCGCGTTTATCAGCGCGGCGCGGCGCTGCATGTAGTCGATGCCGAGCTTGCCGAGCTGGATCTCGACCAGCGTTGAGGCGATCGCGCCGGAGGAATTCAGATTGTTGATGGCGTAGGCGCCGATCATGTATTTCTTGGTCGCCGCCAGCTCGCCTTCGGTCGGCCCCTCCTCGGCCATGCGCTTGACCACGTCGCGCACCACGGCCAGCGTCTCGGCCGCCCTGTCGGCGCGGGTCGAAGTGGTGATGGACAGCGCCTCGGAATGCTGGTGGTCGACGAGGTCGGAGCTGACGCTATAGGCCAGGCCGCGCTTCTCGCGCACCTCGTCGAACAGCCGCGAGGTGAAGGTGCCGCCACCGAGGATCTCGTTCATCAGCACCGCGGCGAAGAAATCCGGCGCATTCCGCTTCACTCCGGGATAGGCGAGTTGCAGCGAAGCCTGCGGCTGGTCGTACACGACCTCGAGCTGCTGGCCAAGTTTCAGGTCGATGTCGGGAACGGGCGTAAGCGCCTGCTTTTCCGGCAGGCTGCCGAATACCAGGTCGAGCTTCTGCTTCAGCGTCTCGGCGTCGATGGCGCCGACCACCGCGACATGCAGACCGTCGCGGGCGAAATTTGCCTTGTGGAAGGCGCTGAGATCGGACGGCGTGATCGTCGCGATGCTTTGCCTGGTGCCCTGGTCCGGCCGCGCATAGGGATGCCTGCCGTAGATCGCGTCGAGCCATTTGCGCTGGGCGAGCGTATCGGGATCGCGCTCGTTGGCGATGATGCCGGACAGGATTTGCGCGCGGATGCGGTCGATCGGCACCTGGTCGAAGCGCGGCTGGTTGACCGCCACGCGCAGCAGGTCGAAGGCGCCGTCGCGCTGCTCGGCCAGCATGCGCATCGAGCCGTAGATTCCGTCGCGCTGCGCATCGAAGCTCATCTCGGCGCCGACATCGTCAAGCTTGACCTGGAAGGCCTCGCTGTCGAGGTTGCCGGCACCTTCGTCGAACAGACCGCTCATCAGGTTGGCAAGCCCTTCCTTACCGGGCGGATCCTGCGTCGCGCCGCCATCGAAGACGAAGCGGATGGCGACGATCGGCACCGAATAATCCTCCACCAGCCAGGCGGTGATGCCCTTCGACGAGGTCACCTCCTGGATGTTCATGGCAGCACGAGCCGAAAGCGCCGGCAGGATGAGGAAGACGAGGGAGAGGATGAGGGTCGCTAGAAGAGGGCCGGAGCGCGCGTGCTTCCCTTCTCCCCTTGTGGGAGAAGGTGGATCGGCGCGAAGCGCCGAGACGGTTGAGGGGTGTTGGACGGAGTGCCGTTGGTGCCAAGCTGGAACACCCCTCATCCGACCGAGCTTTGCTCGGCCACCTTCTCCCACAAGGGGAGAAGGGGAGGAGCCCGGGGGAGAAGGCAGAGCGGGACCGTGCTGGTTCATCATCAAATCAATTCCCAGCCTGGGTTTGCGGCAGAAGATAGCCGGTCGTTGCGTGGTCGAGATTGAGATAGCGGGCAGCGACCGTCTTGACCTGGTCGGCGGTGACCTTGCGGATGCGGTCGGGCCATTGCTGGACGTCCTGGACGTTGCCGCCGGTGGCGAGCGTCGAGCCGTAGATGTTGGCCATGTCCTCCTGCTTGTCGCGGGCAAAGATCATCGAGCGGACGAAACGGTCCTTGGATTTTTCCAGCTCATCGCTGGTGACGCCGTCTTTCGCGATGCGGGCGATCTCGGCGTCGACCGCGGCCTCGACGTCTGCAAGCTTGGCATCGCCGCGCGGCGCGCCATAGACGGTGAAATTGCTATCGTCGAGCATCGTGCCCTGGAAGAAGGCGCCAGCCGGGGCGGCTATCCCTTGCCTGACGACAAGCTCCTGGTAGAGCCGGCTGCGGTTGCCGCCGCCGAGGATTTCGGACAGCACGTCGAGCGCTTCGGCTTCGCCGGGCTTTGCCGTGTGATAGGACGGAACCACCCACTGCGTCGTAAAGCTCGGCACGCTGACGCGCCCGTCGGTCAGCGTCACCGTGCGCCTGGTGTTCTGCTCGGGCTCGATCGGGCGGATCCGCGGCGGCAGATCCGGGCCGCGCGCGATCTTGCCATAGGTCTTTTCGGCCAGCGCCTTGACCGTTTCCGGCTCAACATCGCCGGCCACCACCAGCACGGCGTTATTGGGCGTATAATATTTGTTGTAGAAGGCCATCGCGTCGGTGCGGTTCAGCTTCTCCATCTCCTGCATCCAGCCGATGACCGGGATGCGGTAGGGCTGGTTCTGCCACAGCGTGGCGTCGATCTCCTCGTCGAGCACCGCCTGCGGATTGGAGTCGATGCGCGAGCGGCGCTCCTCGAGGATGACGTCGCGCTCGGTCTTGATGACATCGTCGTTGAGGATGAGATTGCGCATGCGGTCGGCCTCGAAGCCCATCATCTCACCGAGCGCCTGCGGCACCACTGTCTCATGAAAAGCGGTGTAGTCGTAGGAGGTGAAGGCGTTGTCCGAGCCGCCGATGGCGGCGACGGCGCGATCGAGCTCGCCGGCCGCATGGTTGCTGGTCGCCTTGAACATCAAATGCTCGAAGAAATGGGCAATGCCGGATTTGCCCGGCGGCTCGTCGGCGCTGCCGATCTTGTACCAGACCATATGGGTGACGATCGGGGCGCGGTGGTCGGGGATGACGACGACCTCCATGCCGTTGTCGAGCAGGAAATCCGTCACCGCGCCGTCGTCGGGATTGTTGTCCGCCAGAGCCGGCGCGGCCATCACCAGGGCCAGTCCCAAGAGCGTTCCGCGCAGCCATTCAGCCTGAAATGTCATAGATGGCTCCGGTTTGGGGTGGAACGATAGGCGGGGTTGCTGGTCGAGGCAAAGCGAATTGTTCGTCATTTTGAAGGCGCTGCTTCCTCGCCAATTGCGGGGCCTCACCCAACCTCGATGAAGCGGATGACCGTCTCGCCATAGTTGCGCTCGTCGACAACCGAAAAGCCCGGCCCCGCCTCGAACGTCGCCGCCGCCGCTTCTTCGACGACGCAGAGCGCGCCGGGGGCGAGCCAGCCGCCGGCCTTGGCCGAGCGCAAAGCGCGTTCGCCAAGGCCTTTGCCATAGGGCGGATCAGCAAAGACGAGGCCGAATGCGGCAATGGTGCCCGCCTCGCCCAAGGCCGTCGCGTCGCGACGGAAGATCTTGGTGCGGCCGGTGAGGCCGAAAGCCTCGACATTGGTGCGGATCAGGCCGCGCCCTTCGGCGGATTCCTCGATGAAGACAGCATAGGCAGCGCCGCGCGACAGCGCTTCGAGGCCGAGCGCGCCGGTGCCGGCGAACAGGTCGAGCACGCGCGCGCCGTTCAGTTTTTCGGGAAAGCGATGCGCCAGCACGTTGAAGACCGCCTCACGCGTGCGGTCGGTCGTCGGGCGGATGGCAAAGGTGCGGGGCGTCGCCAGCGGACGCCCGCGAAGCTCACCGCCGACGATCCGCATTGCTTCCTTTCGGGCCGCCACGCGGCCGGTCGCCACCGCTATCCGAACGTTCGCCACGAGGCTTGCCGAACGGCTTTGCACCGCCGGGCTTGCCATAAGACGGCTTGAAAGCGGCCTTGCGCGCCTTGTTTTCCGCCGCCTTGGCGGCGTCTGCCTCCGCCCTGCCCTTGCCGATCGGCCGCGCCCCCGGCGCCATCCAGACATTGGCCTTGCGCTGGCCCGGCGGTTCGATCGGCCGCTGCTCGCGTTCGGATTTCTTGCCGCCGAAGCCGCCACGAGGCTTGTCGCCACGGGGTTTGTCCCCGAAGTCGCCGCGTTCAGGTTTGGCGCCACGCTCGCCAAAGCTCCTCTCCGGTTTTGTCGACAGCTTGCCGAGCGCTTCGTCGCGGCTGCCTTCGCGGCGCTTGCGGTTCTTGATCAGGCCGCCCTCGCCGATCGGACGGCGTTCGCCGTCACGGGTGAATTTCGGCCGCTCGGGCTCCTCCTCCCGCTCACGCCTGACCGGCTTGTTGGAAAACGGCTTGGCGATATCGGCGTCGAAATTGGCACCGGACTCTTCGACCAGGCGCTCGCCGAGCTGGTCGCGCAGCACGCGGCCCTTGATCTCCAACACATGGCCTTCCGGCAAATCGTCGAGCTGGAACGGCCCGTAGGAAATGCGGATAAGCCGCGTCACGTCGAGACCGAGCGAGCCCAGGATGTTCCTGACCTCACGGTTCTTGCCTTCCCGCAGGCCGAGCGTCAGCCAGGCATTCGAACCCTGCTCGCGGTCCAGCGTCGCCTCGATGGCGCCATAAAAGACACCGTCAACGGCAATGCCTTCGCGCAGGCCCGCGAGCGCGCTTTCCTCGACCTTGCCGTGGACGCGCACGCGGTAGCGCCGCAGCCAGCCGGTCGCCGGCAGTTCGAGCACGCGCGACAGGCCGCCATCATTGGTGAGCAGCAGCAGCCCTTCGGTGTTGATGTCGAGCCGGCCGATGGTCATCAGCCGCGGCAGCCCGGGGGGCAGCACGTCGAAGACGGTCTTGCGGCCTTCGGGATCGCGGTTGGTGGTGACCACGCCGGCCGGCTTGTTGAACAGGAACAGCCGCGTGCGCTCGATCGGCGGGATCTCCATGCCGTCGAGATGGATGATGTCGCCGGGCATCACGTTGAAGGCCGGCGAGGTCAGCGCCCTGCCGTTGACCTTGACGCGGCCGGCCGCGATCAGTTCCTCGGCATCGCGGCGCGAGGCCAGGCCGGCACGCGCCAGCCGCTTGGCAATGCGTTCGCCGGCTTCTTCCGTTGCCTCGACGCGACACGGACGCGGCTTGAAGCCGCCCTCCGATGCCGCCTGTGCCCTTTGTGCCCCTTGCGGCCGATCGCCGCCAAAATCACGCTTGGGACGATCCCCGAAGTCACGCTTGGGACGGTCGAAGCGCTTTTCGCCGTGCTCGCCTTCGGCAGCGGCCGGCCGGTCGCCGCGCGGCGCGTAGGGCTTGCGCGGACCTTCGCGCTTCTCATAAGGCTTGCCCTCCGGACGCGGCCCTTTGCTGAATGGCCTCTCGCTGCCTTTGAAGTCGCGCTTCGGCCGCTCGCCTTCGGCAGCTGCTGGCCGGTCGCCGCGCGGTGCATAAGGCTTGCGTGGACCTTCGCGGTTCTCATAAGGCTTGCCTTCCGGACGCGGCCCTTTGCTGAACGGCCTGTCGCCTTCGCGCTTCGGCTTGAAGTCACGCTTCGGCCGTTCGCCTTCGGCCGCCGCCGGCCGATCGCCGCGCGGTGCATAAGGCTTGCGTGGACCTTCGCGCTTCTCATAAGGCTTGCCTTCCGGACGCGGCCCTTTGCCGAACGGCCGGTCGCCTTCGCGCTTCGGCTTGAAGTCGCGTTTCGGCCGTTCGCCTTCGGCCGCCGCCGGCCGATCGCCGCGCGGAGTGTAGGGTTTTTTGACGCCGAAGGACGGCTTGCCACCCTTGCCGGGAGCGCCATCGCGACCACGCGGCCCCGCCGGTTTCGGGCCGGCCTTGCGCGGGAATTTCTTGTTTTTGTCGTCCATGTGGCCTTTGCTCGTTTGCGCGGGTAGTAACAGGATCGCGCTCTAGTGGCGAGGAGATAATCGGAATGGAAACCGCGTGAGGCGGCAGGATTTCATGGCGCTGGCGC
This sequence comes from Mesorhizobium sp. M0894, assembly GCF_040319725.1. Lineage (NCBI taxonomy): Bacteria > Pseudomonadati > Pseudomonadota > Alphaproteobacteria > Hyphomicrobiales > Phyllobacteriaceae > Mesorhizobium > Mesorhizobium sp. M0894. The sequence goes on from NZ_JAMYOG010000029.1 coordinate 9,218, forward strand.
TGAAAGAAGCCGAAGCCGCCGCCCTGCGTGGCGAGGTGCCGGTTGGCGCGGTCGTCGTCGGCGGCGATACGGTCGTTGCGAGTGCCGGCAACCGCACCCGCGAGTTCGCCGATCCGACCGCCCATGCCGAGATGCTGGCGATCCGCGAGGCCTGCCGCAAGCTTTCCAGCGAGCGGCTCAGCGGCCACGATCTCTATGTGACGCTGGAGCCGTGCACCATGTGCGCCGGCGCCATCTCTTTCGCCAGGCTGCGCCGGCTCTATTTCGGCGTCGCCGACGAGAAGGGCGGCGCAGTCGTCAATGGCGTTCGCTTCTTCACGTCACCGACCTGCCATCATGTGCCCGACATCTATCCTGGCATGGCCGAGAACGCTGCAGCAGCATTGCTGAAGGACTTTTTTCGCGAGCGACGCGGACCCTGATTTTCCTGGTTCGGCAGACGGACCGAATCCAAGTCAGCCAATCCAGTTCAGCCAATCCAGGCCAGAACGTCTCTGGCGCCGTCAGTCTACCAGGGCAGCCAGTCGAACATGCCGCTGCTCTTGCTCTTGGCGGCCGCCTCCCTTTTGAGGCGGCGTTCCTTCTTGTACTCGTCCTCGCCGAGGTCACCCTGCGGCGCAGTGTCGGCGGCAGCGCGGTATTGCACCGGCGGCTCGCTCAGATATCTGCGGGTGGTCGGGTCGCCCTGTTTGCCTTCAGCCCGGCGGCGCATGATTTCCGCGGCGCGGTCCTTGTCCGAATCGGCCGGAGTCCAGGCTGGCGGGTGGCTCGAGCCCGACTGCTTCAGCGCGGCCTTGACCGACGCCGGATCCGTCTGCACGTCATCGATGACCTGCGCCTGGTAGGCCGGGTCGTCCTGATGCAGGGTGGCATCGGCGCGCAGGCGGGCACGGCGCTGCTCCGGCGATTCGGGCCATTCGGCACTCGCCGTCTCGATGCTTTCCTGCGGCGGCGGCAAGACTTCCTTCTGCCCCGGCCCTGGCTTCACCAGCGTGGGGCGCGGCTTGTAGTCGATACTATCCTTGCGTTTGGGTGCGAAGGAAAAAGCCCCGGTGAGGTCGCCGGCAAGCTGCGCGCCCGCGGTCTTGTCGGTCCCGTAGGTGGGCGAGCCCATGCAGCCGGACAAGGCGAGGCTCGATACGACAAGCGGCGCCAGCAGCGCGACGCGCGCGTAAGTTCTCTCGGTCATGCCAAAAAGTCCCACTGTAGACAGCCTCTCGATTGCCGCCGGCCAAAGAAAGGTCCGGCCCCCATCGCCTATGCTCTTCCGACGGAATTCCGGCGACAATTTGTCGTCCGGAGTTTCGCGTGTTTACCTCAACCACTCGTTAAGGGCAACGCACGGGGGCCGATCGGCCGCCCGCCGTGGCAATTGTGCACCGCCTTAAAGGCGGCTCAAAGCCTTCAGCTCATGCAGGACAGCTGCGTCACGGGCCGAAACATCCGGGAATTCCGGATCTGAGCCGACATCGGCGGTGTAGCGCCAGGAGCGTGCGCATTTCACCAGGCCGCGGTCCTCCGCCTTCTCGACGACCACGGCGACGCCTTTGACATCGTCGAGGGTAAAGCCGCCCGCCGGCGCCTTGCCGTGCGCGATAACCAGATCGCTGGTGATCGCCATCTCGGCCATGTCGACATCGGCGATCGCCGCTTCGAGTAGGGCATCGTCGAGAGTGACGACCGGCACCGCTTCCAGCGAAGAGCCGATGACCTTCTGCGCGCGGGCGATCTCCAGCGCGCCGGTGACGACACGGCGGACCTGCCGCACCTTGCGCCACTTCTCCGCCAGCGCCTCGTCCTTCCAGTCCGCCGGGATCTCCGGGAACTGGTCGAGATGCACCGAGACGACATCCGGATGACGGTCGAGCCAAGCCTCTTCCATGGTGAAAGGCAGCATCGGCGCCAGCCATTTCACCAGACAGTCGAAGAGATGGCGCACCACCTGCACGGAAGCCTTGCGCTTCACGCTGGAAGGCGCTTCGCAGTAGAGCGCATCCTTGCGGATATCGAAATAGAAGGCCGACAGCTCGATCACCATGAAGTCGAGCAGCGCGCGGGTGATGCGCTTGAATTCGAAGGCGTCGTAGCCCGAGCGTACGACTTCATCGAGCTCGGCGAGCCGGTGCAGCATCAGCCGCTCCAGCTCCGGCATCTTGTCCAGCGGCACCTCCTCGCCATCGTCATGGGCGAGCGTGCCCAGCATCCAGCGGATGGTGTTGCGCAGCTTGCGGTAGGCGTCGATGTTGGTCTGCAGCACGTTTTTGCCGAGCCGCTGGTCTTCCCAATAATCGGTCGTCACCACCCACAGCCGCAAGATGTCGGCGCCGGACTGTTTGATGACGTCCTGCGGCACGACGGTGTTGCCGAGCGACTTCGACATTTTCCGCCCCTCCTCATCCATGGTGAAGCCATGGGTGACGACGGTTTCGTAGGGCGCCCTGCCCCTGGTGCCGCAGCTTTCGAGCAGCGAGGAGTGGAACCAGCCGCGATGCTGATCGGAGCCTTCGAGATAGACGTCGGCCGGCCATTTCAGGTCGGGCCGGTCCTCAAGCGTGAAGGCATGCGTCGAGCCTGAATCGAACCAGACATCGAGGATGTCCATCACCTGCTGCCATTTCGAGGCATCGTGATTGCCGAGGAAACGCTCCTTGGCGCCGGCGGCGAACCAGGCGTCGGCACCTTCCTTCTCGAAGGCGTCCATGATGCGCTGGTTGACTGCCTCGTCGCGCAGGACATTGCCGTCGGCATCGGCAAAGACGGCGATCGGCACGCCCCAGGCGCGCTGGCGCGACAGCACCCAGTCAGGGCGCTCCTCGATCATGGCGCGGATGCGGTTCTGGCCGGCGGCGGGTACGAAACGGGTATCGTCGATGGCTTTCAGGGCGCGGCTGCGCAGCGTCGTGCCGTCGCCAAGCTCCTTGTCCATATAGACGAACCATTGCGGCGTGTTGCGGAAGATGATCGGCTTCTTCGAGCGCCAGGAATGCGGATAGGAGTGCTTCAGCCGGCCGCGCGCGAACAGCGCGTTTCGCTTGATCAGCTCGTCGATGACGGCCTGGTTGGCGTTGCCCTTCTTGCCATCGTCGTCGATAACGCGCGCCGCCCCACCCTCGCGGTCCGGGCCGAAGCCCGGCGCGTCCTTGGTGAAGAAGCCGGCATCGTCGACGGTGAAGGGGATCGCGGTGTCGATGCCACGCTGGCGAAGATCAGAGGCGGCATCCATCCAGGCGTCGAAGTCTTCTCGGCCGTGTCCCGGCGCGGTGTGGACGAATCCGGTGCCCGCATCGTCGGTGACATGATCGCCGGCCAGCATCGGCACAGGGAATTCGTAGCCACCACCCAGACTTTTGAGGGGATGCGAAAGCGTAAGATTTTCAAGCTCTTCGGCGCCAACGCTGCGAAGACGATTCAGGGTGACGTTGGCCTTCGCGGCAGCGTCGTCTGCAAGTTTCTCGGCAAAGATCAGCTTTTCGCCGGGCTGGGGGCCAAAGGCGTTCTCGGCCGCCGTGACCTCGTAGAGACCATAGTTGATGCGCGGCGAGTAATTGACGGCGCGGTTGCCGGGGATGGTCCACGGCGTCGTGGTCCAGATGACGACGTTGGCATCAAGCAGATCGAGCGACGTCTGCGTCAGCTTGGGATCCAGGGCTGGCTGCCCATCATCGATGTTGATGACCTGGCGAGCGAGGCTGACGACCGGAAACTTCGCCCAGATCGTGTCCGACTCATAGTCCTGGTATTCGACCTCCGCCTCGGCCAGCGCGGTGCGCTCGACCACACTCCACATCACCGGCTTGGAGCCGCGATAGAGCTGGCCGGACATGGCGAATTTCAGCAGCTCGCCGGCGATGCGCGCCTCGGCGTGGAAAGCCATCGTCGTATAGGGATTGTCGAAGTCGCCGACGACGCCGAGGCGCTGGAATTCGGAACCCTGCACCTTGATCCAGTGCGCCGCAAACTCGCGGCATTCCTGCCGGAACTCGTTGACCGGCACCTCGTCCTTGTTCTTGCCCTTGGCGCGGTACTGCTCTTCGATCTTCCATTCGATCGGCAGGCCGTGGCAATCCCAACCGGGTACATAGTTCGAGTCATAGCCGCGCATCTGGAATGAGCGGGTGATGACGTCCTTGAGGATCTTGTTCAGCGCATGGCCGATATGAATGTTGCCATTGGCATAGGGCGGGCCGTCGTGCAGCACGTATTTTTCGCGGCCGGCTGCGTCTTCGCGCAGCTTGCGGTAAAGGTCCATATCCTGCCAGCGCTTGACCAGCAGCGGTTCCTTTTCCGGCAAACCGGCGCGCATCGGAAAATCCGTCTGCGGCAGGTAGAGCGTTTTGGAATAGTCGATCGTCTCGGCGGTCTCGGTATCAGTCATTCGTCTGCCATATGCGTTGCCCGTCGGCAAAAGAGCCCGGGCGTTGAACTATCATGATCTGGAAAAAGCGCGAGAGGCCGCGCGCAAGATTCCCGGCGGCTCCGGCGGCGGTCAAGCCGCCCGGAACACCGGGCCTGTAATTCGTATCGCAGTCGCGAGAAGGCGCGAAAAGCTCGTCATGGCTGGGCTTTTAACTGAGACAGGCGATGTTGAAAAGCCCGAACTCTGATGCTTCCGCTAGGAGCGTACACCAATTGCGCCTATGTTTGTCGGTAGATGGCGTCGAGAGACCAGCATCTTCGGTTTGCATTTCACAGTTTAGCGCGCTGGAAGGACGGAATGTGACCCTGACGACTACCGAGTCCGCCTTGCGACTTGAACGCATTTCAACGATGGCGAATCGCGTTTTTGGCAACCATGAAAAGGCGCAACGCTGGCTGCGTAAGCGAAGTCGGGTTCTCAACGACGCGCCCATCGATCTCCCTCAGTCTGCAACAGGTGCCACGCTTGTGGAAGAGGAACTCAACCGGATCGGCTACGGCATAGTCGTCTGAGCCTTGCGGCTCTCCGTCGTGCACAACCCGCCCGCTCACATCGAGAAATCGAAGCGATAGGTCGTCGACACGCCGATCATGAACTGATCCCTGGAGCCCCGCTCCTTGACCAGGCTGGAATCGGCGGCCGGGCCCATCAGGCGGGAATATTCGCCGAACAGACTGGCCGTCATCGGCTCGGTCACCTTCCAGGTCACCGCGCCGCCCAGGCCCGCGGATTTCACCCCGCCGCCTGGATGATATTCGCTGAGCCCCGAGGCCAGTGACTCCTTGGCATCAACGCCATAATAGGCGTCGAAATAGTCCGATGAGGCGAATGAAACGCGCGGCCCGCCGGAAATCCTGACGTCGGGCGTCACATCGTAAAAGGCGTCGGCGGCGATGTCGGCGACAAAGCCGTTATGGGCGCGAATGCCGTGCCGCAATTCGGCGCGGGCACGCAGCCAATCCAAAGGATAGAATTCGAAGAAGCCGCCAGCCTCGCCGCCCCAGCGCACCGGGTCGAGACCCTTCAATTCGTCGGCGTCACCACCATCGCGGGAAAACAGGAACTTGCCTGTCAGGCCGGCGCGGACGCCGCCATCGTCGATCAATGCCAATGAGATATTGTCGTTGCGCGAGTTGAAGCGCGCCGCGGGACCAGCCTTGCCGAGCGAGATGATCGGCGAGGCGCTGAGCAGGTACTTCTTGCCGCCCTCGAAATTCGGCGCGACCATGCCGGTGGCGCCGACCGTCAGGTACCAGTCTCCGGACAGCCAGCCGAAGGTGCCCTCGCCGGCCTTGGCAACGCCGCAGGTGCCGAGCATGAATGCGGCCAAGACCGTCGGGATCGTCGGGACTGACCGCATCGTTACTCCATACGTCGAACGCATTGGCCGATACAACCAGCCTTCATCCAAGCCATGGCGCCATTTCGGTAAAATTTGACTTAATATCCGTAACATTGGCGGCGTTGGCCCTGTTTTCCGCATAGCAACGAATCGTATTGGCGCACCAAGATCCCAGATCAAGACGTCTGGAATGCGCCAGCAGTTGCCTCGGCAAGGGTTCCAGCAGTTGCCTCGGCAAGGGTTATAAATACTCGTGGACAAACATGCCCGCGCTGTGAAGAGCGCGGCGACCGGCACTCAACCGCGCATTCCAAACCGGCCAAGCGTGAATCATATGCGGCCAAATTTCGAGACGTACTTTGACGTCAGTCGCGCCAGCGGCTTCCGCGAGCCGAGTTGCGTCCGACAACAGCGTCTCGGCCGAACCGACTTGTATAAGCATTGGGGGAAATCCGCTCAGATCGGCGAACAACGGCGAGATCAGGGGATCGCGCCGACCAACGCCATTGGGAACATAGGCGGTTGCCAGTTCCTCCAAATACGCCCGGTGGATGATGGGGTCGATTGCGTCCTTGGTTGATAGTGTCGCGCCGGACATCGAAAGGTCCGTCCAGGGCGAAACCAGCCAAAGACATCGCGGCAACGGCTCGCCTGCCGCGCGCAATATACTGACCAGGCACAGGGTGAGGTTGCCGCCCGCACTGTCTCCGCCAACCACGATGCGATCCGGCGCGATCCCTTGCCGCCTCAGAAAGCGCCATGCGGTGAGTGCGTCTTCATGTTGCGCAGGGAAAGGATGTTCCGGTGCGCGTCGATAGTCGATCGCGAGAGTGCGCATTCCCATTGCCCGACCTGCCTCTGTCACCATTCGACGATGACTTTTAGGAGAGCCGGAGCAGTAGCCACCACCGTGGAAAAACAGCAGAACCTTATCCCTGTCACTCCCAGGCGCCAGGGACCACTCTCCCTCGAGGCCATCGAAAACCACATCCTCGCATCGGATGTCCTCGGCAATCGGCCACACCGAACCAACCTCGTCGAGCCGTGCCCGGCGTTCGTCCCAGCGGACCGTTCGTGGCTTTGAGGTCAACAACCTGCGGACGGCGTTGATCTCCGTCAGATCGAGGTGTTCGTCCACGTCGCCCATTTTGCTTCCCTAGCCTCATCAAGCGTAGAAAACGGCGTACAGCAGCACGTCATCGATAAAGGGCCAATGCCAGCGCTGGGGATTTTTCGTTACACTTGCGTCATGGCGAATACACGAGACGGCGGGTCGCCCCTAAACCCACTCGTCATCTTTAGCACTCCCCTCGCATATGGTCGAATATTCCATCTGATATTTGGCCTCTTCGGGACAAAGCGGAAGTGTGGCAAGCGGATCGCTCGGGGCGTGGCGCTCGCAGCCTGCTCGCTGGACGGGCAAGGCGATCGGCGCTACCTTCCGGAACAAAGAAGCTAGGCAACCTTGAGGGAGAAGGGTGATGACACTGCACGGCGACGCCTTGAAAGACGCCATTGGCCAGACGCGGGCGAAGTGGGGATGGTTCGTCGCGCTTGGGGTGCTGCTGCTTGTCTTCGGCGGCATCGCTTTCGGCAATCTGTTCATCGCAACCGTCGCCTCCGTCTTTGTCGTGGGCTGGCTGATGCTGATGGCCGGCGTTGTCGAGATCATCCATGCCTTCGGCGTGAAGACATGGGGCCGCTTCTTCTATTGGCTGCTCAGCGGCCTCCTCTACGCCGTCGCCGGCTTCTTCGCCTTCGACAATCCGGTCCTCGCCTCGACGGTGCTAACCTTCCTCCTGGCAGTCGCACTCCTTGCTTCAGGCGTGCTCAGGGCCTGGGTCGGCTACAGCCACCGGCCGCAGCCGGGCTGGGGCTGGGTGGTCGCGGCCGGCATCATCAGCGCGCTGGCGGGACTGGTCATCGCCATGGGCTGGCCGGTCAACAGCGTGTGGGTGCTCGGCCTGTTCCTGGCCGTCGACCTGATTTTCCAAGGCTGGACCTTCATTGCCGTCGGCTTGGCGCTGAAAAAGTAGATTCAGAAAGCTATGGCCGCGTCGAGCCCGGAAAGCGGCCTGACGCCGGCGAGCAGTGCCTTCGCCTCAGCCTCATCGCGCTTCATCTGTGCGACCAGCGCATCAAGCCCGTCGAACTTCACCTCCGAACGCAGGTAGCCGAAAAAGGACACGGCACAAATCTCGCCGTAGAGGTCGCCGGAAAAGTCGAACACAAAAGTCTCCAGCAATGGTGCGCCATTGTCGTCGACCGTCGGCCGGCGGCCGAAGCTGGCGACGCCATCATGAAGCGAGCCGTCGGCGCGGCGGAAGCGGACTGCATAAATTCCGTCCTTCAGGGTGGCTTCCGGCGAAAGCCTCATGTTTGCGGTCGGAAAGCCGAGTGTCCGGCCGAGTTGCTGGCCGCCGATCACCTCCGCCTCGACGGTGAAACGGTAGCCGAGCAGGCCGGCGGCCTCGGCCACATTGCCCTCGCACAGCAGCGTGCGAATGCGGCTCGACGACACCACCTCGGCGCTTTCGTCGCGGAAGGCATCGACCAGCGTGACGCCGAAGCCGTGGCGCTCGCCGGCCGCCATCAGATAGGCCGGGCCGCCTTGGCGGTCCTTGCCGAAATGGAAATCGAAGCCGGTGACGGCGTGGCTTATGCCGAGGTTGCGCTCGAGCACGCCGGTGACGAAAGCCTCCGCCGACAAGGAGGCGAACTCGCGTGTGAACGGCTGCTCGACCAGCGCCGCAAAGCCCAGATGCGACAGCAGCCGCGCCTTCATTGGCGGTGGCGTCAACACGAACAGCGGCATGTCCGGCCTGAACACTTTTCGCGGATGCGGCACGAAGGTCAGCACCAGGGCAGGTACGCCGCGACGCTCCGCTTCGGCGCGCGCGCGTTCGAGCACCGCCTGGTGGCCGCGGTGGACGCCGTCGAAATTGCCGATCGCCACCACGCCGCCACGCAGATGGGCCGGCAGCGGTGCGGTTGCGGAAATGCGTTCGAACATTGCCGTCATAGCTTGAACCTATTGCAGTCTGGGCCTGAAGTTATTGCAGTCTGGGAATCACCGCGACCGGCCTGTAGCCGTATTTTTCGAGAAAGGCCGCGAGCCTGGCCGGGTCTGGCTGCAGCGCTTCACCGTAATCGCGGGCATGGATGCCGCCCGATACGTAGAGCACGTCGAAGCCATTATCGGCCGCGCCCTTGATGTCGGTCATCATGCCGTCGCCGATGGCCAGAACTTGCGAACGCTCGACCGTGCGGCCGAGAATGACGGCGATCTCTTTCATGGCGACCTCATAAACCGGCGCATAGGGTTTCCCGGCGATCAGGGTGCGCCCGCCAAGCTGCGCGTATTCGCGGGCCAAAGCCCCTGCGCACCAGATCATGCGTTCGCCGCGCTCGACGACGATGTCGGGATTGGCGCAGATGAAGGGCAGGTTCCTGGCACGCAGCCGCCGCAGAAGATCGGCATAATCTTCCGGCTTTTCCACCTCGTCATTGAACAAGCCGGTGCAGACCACGCCGGATGCTTCGAACTCCTCGACAAGCTCGACGTCGAGACCATCATAGAGCGTGAAATCTCGATCGGCGCCTATATGGAAGATCTTTCGCGGCCCGTCGGCGATCAGGTCGCGGGTCACGTCGCCGGACGTCACGACACGATCGTAGGCGGCGGAAGGAACACCGATAGCGTTCATCTGCGCCACCACGTCGGCGCTGCGGCGCGGCGAATTGGTGATCAGCACGACAGGTATTTTCGCCGCGCGAGCAGTGATCAGCGCGGCAGCAGCCGCGGGGAAATGCCATTCGCCATTGTGCACCACGCCCCAGACATCGCACAGGATGGCTGAATAGGCTCCCGACAGGTCTGCGAGCGAACCGATGATGTCGGGCGAATCCGCCATGCCGTTGTCCCTGTACCATGATGCTTGCAAGCGCCGCGACCGACGGTCCGTAGCGGCCGGCCCGGATTAACCGAAGCGCTTCGCTCTGTCACCAGCTTTCGTTGTGCCCGCAAGATTGCCGCCCGGGGCGCCGGCGGGGAAGTGATGGCGAAAGCTTTTCTTTTCCAGCGCCTTATCCGCTTTTAGGGACTTTGCCGCGGAGAGCGCGGACCGGCATTGCCGATTGCGGACGTGTGGTTAACGGGGATTGAAAAACCGTACGGACCTTGAACGTATTTTAGCAATCGGAAATTTAAAAATGCGTGGCATCGTCCGGGAAAAATAGGGCGGGGCGGGAATGCTGAAGGCAATAATCGGAAAATTTCGACACGACAGACGTGGCAACTACTCCTTAATGACTGCAATCACCATTGTGCCGCTGATGGCCGGTCTGGCGCTCAGTGTCGATTACGGGGAGTTGCTGCGCCAAAAGCACGAAACGCTGAACGCACTTGATGCGGCCGGCCTCGCCGCCGCCCAGCAGATCGTCGCCGGCGCCAGCGACGACGACGTCAAGGCCTACGCCAAGACATTTTTCGAAACCAATCTCGCACGTATCGACCCGGCGAACACAGTGCTGACCGTCACGCTGCCCAACAACAATGCCGGCGGCGGCACCTTGAAGCTCTGCGCCGGCCTCACCTTCCACCCCTATTTTCTACCGGCCGCCAGCCTGCTGATCGGCGGCACGGCAAGCGACACGACCTTCACCGAATGTTCGGAACTCCGCCTCAAGAACACCCTCGAAGTCGCGCTTGTGCTCGACAATTCCGGCTCAATGACCGATCTCGGCTCCGGCACCGGCGAGAAGCGAATAGACCTGCTGAAGTCGGCCGCCAAGCAGCTTGTCGATACGCTGGCGCTTCAGGCGCAGCAGATGAAGCAGATCACCAAACCGGTGCAATTTTCTCTCGTGCCGTTTGCGGCCTCGGTCAATATCGGCCCTACCCACGATCAAGACGGCTGGATGGATCAGGACGGCATCTCCCCGATCCAGCATGAAGATTTTGACTGGACGACGATGAGTGCCGCCAACAATCCGGACAAATATGCCGAGAAGCTCAATGGCATCTGGTACAAGCGCGGCACCGGCTGGGGCGAGACCAAGGACCAGCCGCTGACGCGTTTCAGCCTCTATGCCGACATGACGGTCGAATCGGGCCGCGAAGAGGTACCCAATTCGAAGCAATATGTCTGCGACACATACAAGAAGAACGGCACCTGCCAGTACGGCCATTGGAGCGCACCGGAATATATCTATACGACGAGCCGCTATGCGAGCTGGCAAGGTTGCGTCGAGGCACGGCCATATCCCTACAATGTCGACGACACCACGCCCGACACAGCCGCGCCTGCCACGCTTTTCGTGCCGATGTTCGCCCCGGATGAGGCTGGCACTCTGTGGCTCGATTTCAACCGTGACGGCATCAACGACGTCATCAGCACGTCTTACAATTACGGCAACAACTGGTGGGCCGATTGGCCCTATGTCGCCGGTCCTACCGCTTCGCAGCGACAGTCTGATATGCGCAAATATTTCCTGGTAAAACCGTACGGTTCGCAATCCGCAGCCGCGGGCGATGGGCCGAATTCCTCCTGCACCACCAACCCGATCACGCCGTTGAAGGACGTCAGCCAGGACGCAGAGAAGCAGGAGATCAAGGACGCCATCGACGCCATGGCGCCGAACGGCAACACCAACGTACCGGAGGGCATTGCCTGGGGCTGGCGAACGGTATCGAGCAACCCACCGTTCACCGATGGCCGGCCGAACAGCGAGCGGGGCAACGACAAGGTGGTCGTGGTGCTGACTGACGGAGCCAATACCTATAGCGCCGTCAGCGACGGCAGCTATGCCAACAACAGGTCGACCTACGCCGCCTACGGCTACACTGGCCTGACCTATCCGGGATCTGGAAGCGTGACCCGCCTGTTCATGAATACCAGCACCGATATCGGCAAGACCACCTATACCGGTGCCAACTACACGGCAGCACTCGACGAGCAGATGAAAACGCTCTGCGCCAATGCAAAGAATTCGAACATTCTGGTGATGACGGTGGCGCTCGACCTGTCGCCCACAGATACTGGCGACAAGAAGGCGATCGATGCGCTGAAGGCGTGTTCCTCGGATTCGCGCTTCCGCAAGGATCCGGCCGACCCGAGCAAGCCGGCCAAGTTGTTCTGGAATGCGACGGGCGCGACGCTGTCCGACAATTTTAAGGAAATCGCCAACGAATTGTCGAACCTGCGCATCGTCGGCTGAAGGCGATGGGATTAGCGACGTAAAGGCAGAGGGGCGCAGCGCGCTGGCGCAAAGGCTCCTGCCCTCATGCCCTTGCGGGTGGGGGAAGCATGTGGTGAGTGTCCCCATCCGGAGATACGCTCTTGCCTGAACCCGCCAACCATCTCGCCTTCGCGCTGGTCTGCCTCGGCATGGTGCTGACGCCCGGCCCGAACATGATCTATCTGATTTCGCGCTCGCTGTCGCAAGGGCCGAAGGCCGGGCTGATCTCGCTGGGGGGCGTGGCGCTCGGTTTTTTATTCTACGTGCTGTCAGCGGCGTTCGGCATCACCGCGCTGCTGCTCGCCGTCCCCTTCGCCTATGACGTGCTGCGCCTTGCCGGCGCGCTCTATCTGCTGTGGCTTGCCTGGCAAGCGGTGAAGCCGGGCGGGCGCTCGCCCTTCCAGATCCGCGAACTGCCTAAGGACAGGCCGCGCAAGCTGTTCGCCATGGGCCTGATGACCAACCTCCTCAACCCGAAGGTGGCAGTGCTCTATCTGTCGCTGCTGCCGCAGTTCATCAGCCCCGGCAAGGGCCACGTGCTGTCGCAGCTTCTGGTGCTCGGTGCCACGCAGGTCGCCATCAGCCTGACCGTCAACGCCATCATCGCGGTGACGGCCGGCTCGATCGCCATCTTCCTCGCCGGGCGGCCGCTATGGCTGGTGATCCAGCGCTGGATGATGGGCACGGTGCTGACCGCGCTGGCCGTCAAGATGGCAACCGATGCGCAACGCTGATCGGGCCTACATCGGCCGTCTGACCTGCTGTGCCCGCTCCGGTTCGACCACCGTGCGGTAGAGATGCCAGGTCGCGTGGCCAAGGACGGGCATGACGACGGCAAGCCCGGCAAATAGCGGGATCGAGCCGATGACCAGGAGCACGGCGACCATTAGGCCCCACAGCGCCATCTGCAGCGGGTTTGTCATAACTGCGCGCGCCGACGTCTCGACTGCCGAGACCGCGCCGACATCGCGGTCGAGCAGCAGCGGAAAGGCGACGACAGTCGTCGCCAGCACGATCGCGGCGAAGGCGAACCCGGCCAGGTTGCCGAGCAGGATCAGTGTCCAGCCCTTACTGGTCGTCAGCACCTCGCGAACAAAGCCGACGATAGAGGTCGGAGGCTGATTGCCGTACAGGCTGGTGTAGATCGATTGCGCGGTGAACAGCCAGAGCAGGAACAGTACCAGCAGCATGATGCCGATGACCGCAATCGCGGGCAGCGCCGGCGAGTGGCGCACGTCGAGCGCATGCCACCAGGATGTATCCATGCCGAACTCGCGCCGACGGCTGATTTCGTAAAGGCCGATAGCGGCGAACGGACCGACCAAAGCGAAGCCGGACATCAGCGGATAGATGAGCTGGATGGCATTCGAGCCCGACGTCCACTGCGTCAGGATCAGGCCGACCACCGGATAGATCAGGCACAGGAACACATAATGCGACGGCTTGGCCCAGAAATCCTCTACGCCGAGACGGAGCGCATCGATCAGATCCTCGGTGCTGATGCGGCGCACCGTGGGCTGTACATGCATTCCACGCGCGTCCGCCATGACATGAAAGCCAGCCATAACCTTTCTCCCGTGTGTCGGGGCGGTCACCGCCAGGATGGCCGCCCGCAGCTGCCACTTCAAGAACGGCGATATGATAGCCGATCTCGGCGCGCTTGTCGCCACCACCCGGCGCCAGGGCGCGCCGGGCGGCTGAACGAACAGATTAGGCCGCGAAGCGATCGATCACCTCGGCCAGCCGCACGTGACCGAGGCAAGCGCCTGACCCGGCCGGCTTTTCACCATCCTCGATGGCCTGCGCAAATCGCACGTCCGGATCGCTTTCGATCCGGCGGCGCAACGCCGCCAGCTTGGGATAAGCTGCGCCGTCGACCGCCTTGTGGAACTCCGCCCAGCGCGCCACGCCGATCAGCGTGGTATCGGCAAGCGTCAGCCGGTCGCCGACCAGGAAATCCGTGTCGAGGATCATCGCCTCGAGCTGGTCATGGCGGTTGGTAACGACCTTGCGGCCAAAGTCACGCAAGGTTGCCAGCAGCACCGGCTCGGCCGATTCCATTTCATGTGCGGCCCAGAGCGGGGTGAAAGCGGCGGTGAAGCCGGTGTTCACGAAAGCCATCAGCTGGTGCATCCGGTCGGCTTCCGGCGAGCGAGGCTCAAAGCTGATACGACGTTGCGTATCGCGGGCTTCGAGCCAAGCGGCAATCGCCATGGTCTCGGTGAGCACCCTGCCTTCGTCGGTGATCAACACCGGCGTTTCCTGACGGCCGTTGATGCTGGCATAGGCGTCGTTCTTCATTTCAGTGAGCATGTCGACTCGACACAGGCGGTAGGGCTGTCCGACGCGTTCAAATGCAGCGACGAGCCCCATCGAACTTCCCAGCGGGAAGCCATAAAGGAGGATAGGTTCCATTTCTTTGTCTCTTCCATAATTTAGGGATTACGCTGCGCAGCGAAACTTGACCCTAAACGCTGGTCGCCCCATGTAAATTACGCACTATTCTGTAACCAGGTCCCCCCATGAAAGATGTCGTCTCACGCTGCCCGATCGAAGAGACCATGCGTGTGCTCAGCGGTCGCTGGCCCACCTTGCTGCTCTACTATCTCAAGGACGGCACCAAGCGCTTCAGCGATCTGAGGCGTGACAACCCGACCGTGTCGCACCGCATTCTGGCTCTCGAACTGCGCAAGCTGGAGGACGCCGGGATTGTGCGGCGAACGGCGCATGCCGGCTATCCGCTACGCGTGGATTACGACCTCACGACGCCCGGTCTCAAGCTTGTGCCGCTCATCGAGGCCTTGGGCAGATGGTGGGAACATACCGAGGACGACCGGGTCGGCCAGGCTCCACCGATGCCGGAAACGAGGCTAGACACAGCGGCCTAGCCGATCGTGAAAATCTGACGCTTGCTATCCGAGGCTGGACAACCGCTTTGGATAGGATCCGGCCGAATATCGGAATGCACGGACAGCGCCAGAAGCTGTCATTGCCGAGCAGATACTCTAACGTCGCGTTTGGGCCGGAAGCGGAGATCCGCTTTCGGGATGATTGGGCCAAAAAGCTGACCTTCGCGTCCAGCATAGCGTGGGCTGGTTTGCGCCACTTGCGGACCTTTGCCAATGATGCCGCGAAGGTCGCGTCTCGGACCCGTTGCTGCCCTTCGGTCACAGCTTGGGGCATACAAAGGTGTGAACACGACAGACAAGCCAGTCGCGGAAATTGGCAACCGGGATGTCTGAACCGAAGGCGCTACCCCAGCCGGCGAACCGCTCGGTATTCGCGCGAGACGCTGAAAAAAACAGCTGTGACCACGAACGCGGCCGGCTGCTGCGGCTGAAGAGACGAGGCGTCGCGATCTGCGGCCCCCTCAGCCGGTCGACTTCTTGAAGTTGGCGAGGGCCTTGTCCCAGTTCACCACGCGCCACCATTCCTTGAGGTAGTCGGCGCGGCGGTTCTGATACTTGAGATAATAGGCGTGTTCCCAGACGTCGACGCCAATCACCGGACGCGCCCCTAGCTCGAGCGGCGTGTCCTGGTTGGCTGTGCTGACGATGTCGAGCTTCTTGTCCTTGTTCACGACAAGCCATACCCAGCCGGAGCCAAAGCGGCCAAGGCCAACCGCCGTGAGCTTTTCGGTCAGGCCCGCATAGCTGCCGAAGGTGCTGCTTATGGCGGCGTTGAGGTCGCCACCGGGCTGGTTGGGGCCCCCGGGAGTCATCAGCTCCCAGAAGTGAGTGTGATTCCAATGTCCCCCAAGATTGTTGCGCACGCCTTCCGGGACCTTGCCCAGATCTGCCAGAATAGCCTCCATCGGCGTGCTGGCGAGCTCGGGCCAAAGCGGCACGAGTTGATTGCAGGCATTCACATAAGCGGCGTGATGGCGGTCGTGATGGATCATCATCGTGGTCGCGTCGATGTGCGGCTCTAATGCGTTGTTCGCGTAGCCGAGCGGTGGGAGCTTGAAGGGTTGGGTCTCCTGCGCAAAGGCCGCGGCGCCCAACAGGGTTGTGTTGGCTGCCGCGGCCGATGCTCCTGCGAGAAATAGAAGACTCTGACGCCTGTTCATGGTGTAGCTCCGGGTGAAAGTGGAACGCCAATGCTGCATGCTGTTCGTTTACGAGGTGTCGCGACTCCAAGCATCGCTTCGCGAAATTCCCTGAGGGTTAGCCATTGTTCCGATCAGTGTTGAACGAGATAGGTTTCAATCCTGCCGACACCTGCCAGTTCTACATTACAGCGCGGTTCGAGCTTCCAGGAGGTGTGCAGGGCCTGCTTGGTTGCCTCCGAAATCTGCATGCGGTCGGCCACGCCCTGGGACTCGAGCCGGCTTGCAATATTCACGGTTTCGCCCCAGACGTCGTAGACGAACCGATGCCGGCCGATCAGGCCCGCGATCACCGGTCCCGTGTGCACGCCAATGCGGATCCGAAAACCATCGTTGCCCCACGCTAAGGGCTTCAACGCGTCCAGCATGGATTTCCCCAGTGCCACGATCCTGTCGGCATGGTCAGCTGCCGGTTCCGGAACACCGCCCGCAGCCATATAGGCGTCTCCGATGGTCTTGATTTTCTCCACGGCATGCTTCTCCGCCAAGACGTCGAACGTGCTGAATAGCCCGTCGAGGCGTTTGATCAGGTCCGACGGCGGCAACCTTGCCGCTATGCTCGAGAAACCGACAATATCGGCAAAAAGAATGGTCACTTCATCGAACCGGTCGGCAATGAACTCTTCGCCCCGTTGCAGCCGTGCCACGATCTGACCGGGCAGGATCGCATGGAGAAGCGAGTCAGCCCGCCGCTTCTCCGCCTCGATCCGCTGAAGATACTGGTGCTCGCGGTCGAGCCAACGTTTCTTCTCCAAACTCGAGTTGATCCGGGCGCGCAGCAGGACCGGATTGAAAGGTTTAGGCAAGTAGTCGTCGGCCCCCGCCTCGATGCAGCGGACCACCGCGTCCACTTCGTCCAACCCCGATATCATGATGACAGGGATATGCCGCCATCGGCGCTCCGCTTTCAATCGCGAGAGCACCTCGATGCCGTTCATGTCCGGCATTAGGACGTCCAGCAGAACTAGGTCGAACTCGTGTTCCGCGAGGTGAGTCAGCGCCGACGGACCGGACTCGGCAGTGACTACCTGATGACCGTCACGTTGCAAGCGGCGCGAGAGGAGACCGCGGTTGCTGGTGATGTCGTCGACGACAAGTATGCGGCCACCGTGACCGGAGCTTGCGTCGTGCTCTGCCTTGATCAGTGCCCGTTCGAGCCCTGCCACATCGATCTCAGCCTGATCCGTGGTCCGCGGTTCCTCGCTGTCGGGTGCGCGCGAGAGGCCGGCAATCGCATCGACATGCGCCAGCAACTCAGCCGCCGCGGCGAGCATCACCCTGACATCCTCTTCCAGCGCGTATTCGTGCAATTCTTCGGCTTCTTCACGAATCATTTCGGAATAGCCGATGATGGCGTTGAGCGGCGTTCGCAAGTCGTGGCGCAGTTTCGCCTCGATCTCGACCCCTGCCCGGTTCTGATTGTCCGCTTTGCCGTGGATCAAGCTGTCGATCAGGCTACTCAATTCGCAAGCAGCGGCGCCAACCTTCTCTAGATCCGGTCTCATGTGGGCCAGACCGAGGTCCTGCACCTGCTCGGTTAGCAACTCCTGAAATCCTGAGATTGCCCGCGCCGGTCCGGCGAGCTGTTGCGCCAGATGGACGGCGATCGCATGGCGTTGGAACTTGTTCTTAGCAGGCATATTTTCAAACCGTCGGTCCGCGCCTCATCGATTCGCGGCAAGCAATTGTTCAATTTTCTGGACAAGTCGCGACAGGTCCACCGGCTTGCTATCGTAGTCATCGCAGCCTGCCTCGAGTGCCATTTCGCGATCGTTGGCCATCGCGTGCGCAGAAAGCGCAATGATCGGGATCCCGGAGGTGGCCGGATCAGCCTTGATCCGCCGGGTCGCCTCCCACCCGTCCATGACCGGCAAGCTCATATCCATGAGGATGAGATCGGGCCTTTCCGAAACGGTGAGTTCCACGCCCGACTGTCCGTTTTCCGCAATGAGGACTTCGAACCCACGCCGTGACAACCGCCGCAAAAGCATGTCGCGGTTCAATTCGTTGTCTTCTACCAGAAGGATCCTCGTCATCTTTAGCTTCCTTCAGCCATGGGGGCGGTTCCGCGATCGGCAATGCTGGCACCTGTCGACCCAAGTGGGAAGATCTGGCGCTCGAGGGCCTCGACCAACTGAGACCGACTATTTGCGCCCTTGATTACAACCGCGACCGCCCTGTCGCGAAGCCACTTGAGCTCGTCCGCCGATAAATCCTTGGAAGTCACGACGACGACCGGAATGTTCTGAAGCTCGGGCACCTGCTGCATCTCGTTCAGGGTCTGGAACCCGTCCATTTCGGGCATCAGCAGATCAAGCAGGACCAGACGCGGTAACAACCGCTTCATCAGCTTGAGGCCGCGCAGGCCATCGCTTGCCTCGTGAACCCGCCAATCCTTCTTGATCAGGATACGCCGAAGGAAGTCGCGGGAGGCTTGATCGTCGTCAATAACAAGCACATCGCGGTTGCCGCCGCCGCAAGCCTCTATTGTTCGTATAAGCTTCTGGGTGTCGATCGGCTTCGTGAGGTATTCGACCGCACCGAGTGAGAGGCCGAGTTCGCGATCTGCAAGTATCGTCGCAAGGATTACCGGAATCTCGCAGAGCTCCTTATCGCCCTTCAGTGAGCGCAGCACTGACCAGCCGTCCTGATGCGGCATGATGATGTCGAGAACGATTGCGGCCGGGCGATGCGCTCGCGCCGCGGCTATGCCTTCCTCGCCGCTTGCTGCTTCGATTGATGCCAGTCCCGCCTCAGCCAAGGACCTGGCGATGAGAGTTCGGGCGGCTGGTTCGTCATCTATGATCAGAACCGCCTGCTCCGAGGGTCTCGACGACAGCGGCTCGGCGGGTTTCTGCTCGCCAGGTTCTTCGTCGCACTCGGCTGGAATCTCCATTGTGAAAGTCGAGCCTTTTCCGAACTCGCTTTTAACGGTTACAACGCCTCCGATCATGCGGCAGAAACTCCGGGTTATGCTGAGGCCCAATCCCGTCCCGCCGTAGTTGCGAGTGGTGGAGGCGTCTGCCTGCGTAAAAGCATCAAAGAGCCGTTCTTGCTGCTTTGGCGTCATCCCGATCCCGGTGTCGGACACTGTGAATATCAGCCAGTCGCCGTCCGATCTCCTCTCGCGTCGAATCGCCAGTGTTACACGGCCCCCCTCGGTGAACTTGGCTGCGTTACTGAGGAGATTGAAGAGGTTCTGACGCAACTTCGTCTGGTCCGAATGCATCTTCCCGAGGTCGCCCGCGAGGTCCATAACGAAACTGTTTCGGTTTTTCGCCATCAGTGGCGCGACTGTGGCCTGGACATCGCGCAACAAGTCGGCGACGTCGAAAGTCTCCAGGAAATTTGCCATCTTATTTGCCTCGATCTTCGACAGATCGAGGATGTCGTTAATGAGCGCGAGGAGATGGCGACCGGCCCCGGCGATCTTTTCCACATCTGGCACGAACTCATTCATTTGCTGGTCGCTCGCCTCTTCGATCAGCATCTCGCTGTAGCCAATGATCGCGTTCAGTGGAGTGCGCAGCTCGTGGCTCATGGACGCGAGGAAGCTGCTCTTGGCCTCATTTGCCGCTTCAGCATGACTCTTGGCCCGCTCGAGTTCGACCTCTCTCTGCTTCAGTTCCGTGATGTCGGTGTAAACGGCGACGGTCCCGCCGTCAGGGGTCTTTCGTTTGCTGACGCGGACCCAGCGTTCTCCAAAGCGACCCTCGTGGACGAAGCCTGCCGGATCCTTCTGGATGCGCAGCCTCTTCGCAATCCATTCCTCCGGCGACGCGCCCTCAAGGTCGACGTGCCCGCTCGCCAAGCGTCTTTTCAGAATATCCTGAAGGCTTTGCCCCGGCAGAGTAGCTCGGTCATTGTCGGGAAAGATTTCGCAGTATTTGCTGTTGGCAAGAAGGACCTTGTCCTCCGAATCGAACAGGACAAATCCGTCAGAAATCGCCTCGAGTGCCGCTCCGATCGTCCGTCTTTGCCGCTCCGCCTCATCCTCCAGTCGTTGCTTGGCAATTGCGCTCGCCCGGAAAAGCCGAAGCGTCCGCGCCATCGCGCCGAGCTCGTCCCCTCCCTCTGCCTGTATTTCGACGTCGTAGCGTCCTTCCGTCAGATTTCCGATTACCCGGTTCAGCCGCCGCAACGGTCCGACGATCGAGCGAAGAACAAGGATGGTGAGAAGTGACCCGATCATCACCACGATGGCCACCAGAACGGCAGCAGTAGTCGCCGTTTTCTGGGTTTCCGTTACGACCTCGTTGCGAGCGGCTTCTGCCTCGGCGCTCGCTCGGTCGACGAGTTTGTTAAGCGCAGCATCCACGTTTGCGCTGTGGGTGCGCGCCTCGGCGAGGAGAGTGTTGCCGATGATGCGGTTGTCTTGAGTATAGCTGTCTGCCGCCTCCAGCGCTGTTTTGACATAGGCATCCATCTCAACGCGGATTTCCCTGACCGCATCCGGTGATGATTTCGAAAGGCGGTCCAGATGTGCCAGTAGTCGCTCGCGCGCCTGCTCGGCATTACGCTGGGAATTCATCAACAAGCTAACCGACAGATCAGTCAGCCAGTATCGCAATTCGCCGAATGTTGCGTGCGCCGCAGCCGCAGTGGACGCGGCGTCGAAAAATGCTTTGGTCTCCGCAGTTCGATCTGCACTGCGATAAAGTGCCTGTGTGAGAAAGATTGACGATACGATAAGGCTGATAAGGCCGGCCGCTGTCAGCGCAGCTATGCGGGCCGAAATCGGTAGATGGGCAAAGGGACGCGCAAAGGGCCTCGCCGGCGCCGATACCGTTTCCACGCGGTGCGGTGATTGTTCCAAAGCGCTCATTTGAACAAGACGATGCTTATCGCGCCTCCCAGATCGCCCGCTTTGCCGCCCTCCTTTGGGTATCCTGTCACGTCGATCTCGCCCTTCGGCTCGCCGTGGCAGGAAAGACACGAGCCAGTATAGTATTCGGGCAGCAGCATTCGAAATGCAGGGCGCCCATCCGCCTCGGTGACTTCCGTGTAGGCTTCTCCCTTTGCTCTCTGCGGATCCAGCAAGACGCTTTCGATGATCCGTGCTTCCCATGCGTCCGGAAGCGATTTGCGGTTGCGCACGAGTTGCT
This sequence comes from Mesorhizobium sp. M0894, assembly GCF_040319725.1. Classification (NCBI taxonomy): domain Bacteria; kingdom Pseudomonadati; phylum Pseudomonadota; class Alphaproteobacteria; order Hyphomicrobiales; family Phyllobacteriaceae; genus Mesorhizobium; species Mesorhizobium sp. M0894. The sequence continues at coordinate 30,430 of NZ_JAMYOG010000029.1, forward strand.
CTGGCGCGGTCACGCGCACCCGAGCTTCGTTGCCGGCCTTGGCAGCGAACTTGTCATTCATCAGACGCGCAAACACCGCTGGCACGAAGCCTTTGAAAGCGGTTCCCGCGCGGTTGATGTTATCTTGCTGTTCGTCCACCACCTCTCGCATCGCCTCAATCTGGGCCTCAAGCAGACGCCGGTCGCGCTCGGTCAATCCGCCCGAAAGCGGGTCGTGGCCGGTGTGTTTTGAGTATGCGGCGATGGCTTCTCTCGTAATGCGCTCACCGTCGAGGTGCTTGTCGCCAAGAGCAGGATCATTGATGAGCGTCTGATAGTTCGAGATGATGCTTCGCCCCGCACGGAGCAATTCCGCGAGTCGCGTTCCCGTCACGACATCCTCGGTAACTCCCGCTCCGATGGCAGACGACACGACGAGTCCGCAGCCGACAAGAACAGCGGCAATGAAAGTCCGGGTCAACGTTGACATGGCGGACATTTCCGTTCCCTTCAAGGACGGCCTTTAGGGTATATTAGCATAACACGATAAAAGGCGGGGACCCAGCGGCAAACTTTGCTGGTTCCGCAACGAACAGTCTGGGCGACTTGCGACCCGCGAGCTCGGCCCTTTTTGTTGCGCTGTGGGTCGGCTTGAGCGAGATTCTAATCGCCTGCCCGGCAAAAGCCATGATCACCGCTATGTCAGGCGGGCATGACCGTTGCGAGAATTGAAAATTATGAAGGCAAACCAAGCCTGAACAGGCGCATGCTGCTCAGAGCTGCCGGCCTTGGTGCCCTTGCCGGGCTCGCCGCCTGCGCAACCGCCGTGCTGCCCACCGGCGAAGGCGCCGGTGTCTCTGCTTCCGCGGCCGGCACCCTGAGCGGCATTCGGGCCTCAGCCGGTCTTGGACCGCTTGTCGCCGATCCTCGTCTCGAACAGGCGGCCTTGCAGCAGGCCGGCTACATGGCGCGCCGCGGCCGCATGAATCACACCACCGGCTGGGGCAAGGACTTTGCCTCGCGCGTCAAAGACAATGGCATTGCCGGCGCCGCCGCCGAGAACATCGCCGAAGGCCGCTTCGACCAGCAGAAGCTGTTCGATATCTGGGTGCATTCGCCAGGCCACCGCCGCAACATGCTAGACCCGCGCTTCACCCGCTTCGGCCTCGCCTATGTACGCGACGGCCGCGACAACACGCTTCGCTACTGGTGCCTTGTGCTCGGAAGATAGCACGGTTTCGCCTTTGGTCGGCGGAGTCCGTGCCGGATGATCGAGCCGTCAGTCTTTGCGGCCGCCGAGCAACTCCTCGATGTCCTGCGCACAAACCGGTCTGCTGAAATGATAGCCTTGCATTTCGTCGCAATTGTTTCTGCGCAGGAAGGCCACCTGATCATCTGTCTCAACGCCCTCGGCGATGACCCTCAGGTTGAGATTTTGCCCCAATGAAATCACCGCGCTGGCCACAGCCTGGTCGTTCTCGTCGGCGGCGAGGTCCTTGATGAAGGACTTGTCGATCTTCAGCCGCGCCACGGGAAAGGTTTTGAGTGCGCTGAGGCTGGAATAGCCTGTGCCGAAATCATCGATCGAGATCTGGACACCCAGGCTTTGCAGGGCGTTCATGGTCGCGACGGCGAGCTCGATATCCTGCATGATAAGGCTCTCGGTCACCTCCAGCTCGAGATACCTGGCCTCCAGGCCGCTGTCCTTCAGCGCGCTGACGATGCGATCGATCAGGTTGCGCTCCCTGAATTGCCGCGCCGACACATTCACGCAAACGGTCAAGGGCGGCAGCCCGGCGTCTTGCCAGGCTTTGTTCTGCCGGCACGCCTCATGCAGAACCCAGTCGCCGATCGGTACGATCAGACCTGTCTCCTCGGCGGTCGGGATGAACATCGTCGGCATTATCGTGCCAAGCGTTGGATGGTTCCAGCGTATCAGCGCCTCGACCGCAAAAATCCGACCTGACCGAAGGTCCACTTGCGGTTGGTAGAGCAGAGTGAATTCCGAACGCGCCAAGGCGTTTCGCAACTCTTCCTGAAGCACGAATTTTTCATGCGCCCGGGTATTGAACTCCGGAGCGTAAAACTGGAAATTGTCGCGGCCGAACTCCTTGGCGCGATACATGGCCGCATCGGCATTTGCCAGCAGCGTATCGGGATCAGTCCCATCCTTCGGATAGTTGGCAATGCCTATGCTGGCCGTCGCCCGCACAAGATGCGCTCCGAGCCGAACCGGTTCGGCGAGTGCCGACCTGAGCTTTTGCAAGGTCTCGGAAACGAGATCGACGTTCGCCGGCTGGTCGAAAAGCACGATGACGAATTCGTCGCCGCCAAGCCGCACGACGGTATCGGTTGCCCTCACGCAGTCGACCATGCGACTTGCGACGATCTTCAGAAGCTCGTCTCCGGCATTGTGGCCGAGCGTGTCGTTGACAAATTTGAAATTGTCCAGATCGATGAACACCACCGTCACCCAGCGATCGTATCGCTGGGCGTACAGGACCGCCTGCGAAAGCCGATCCTCGAGCAAGGCGCGATTGGGAAGCCCGGTCAGCACGTCATGATTGGCCATGAAGTGGATCCGGTCTTCAGCCTGTTTGCGTTCGATGGCGATCCCGGCGATGCGCGTGGTGAAATCGATCAGGCGGGTCTCGGCCTCGGTCGGTTCGCGCACCGTCATCGAATACATCGCAAAGACGCCAAGCACCGCGCCCTGATGCGACAGGATCGGGGTCGACCAGCACGAACGCAAACCGTGCGGCCGCGCGAGTTCGCGATAATCCTGCCAAAGCGGATCCTGCATGATGTCAGCGACAATCACCGGCTCGTGCCGATAGACCGCCGTTCCGCAAGACCCCGCCCGAGGGCCGACCGCGGCGCCGTCGACGGCGTCGGTGTAGTCTTTCGCCAGGCTCGGCGCGGCGGCGTGGCGCAAGTGGCTGCCATCCTTGTCGAGCAGCAAGACCGAACCGAATATCCCCGCCAGTTGGGACTCGACCAGACGCATGAGCCGCTCGAGCACGTCTTCGAGGGGAGCGCTCTTTGCGATCATCTCGAGGATATGCGCCTGCCCATCGCGAAGGATTTCGGCCTGCTTGCGCGCAGTGATGTCGCGGGCAATGCCGACGAGGCCGAAAATGTTGTTTTGAACGTTGCGCAATGGCAGTTTCGTAGACAGGAACCATTTGCCGGTGCCTGACGCATCGACGACGAACTCCTCCTCGTCGATCATCGGTTGTCCGTCGCGCATCAGTTGCTGCTCGACGAAGCGAAATTTCTGCGCAAGATCCGGCGCATGAAGGTCGAAGTCGCTCAGGCCGATCATGTCGCTCGTGCTGTCTCGACCGCTGTCGGACGCAATGGCTCGGTTGGCGACGACGAAGCGGCTTTCGGTGTCCTTCACCCACATGTAGTCAGGCACCAGGTCGATCAGCGTCTGCAAGGAGATACGCTCGTCGACGACCAAGCGGTTGGCGCTGAGCTCGCTGATGTCCTCGTGCGTGGCCACCCAGCCGCCGTCAGGCATCGGTTGATGGCAGACCTGAATTGTCCGGCCATCGGCGAGCTCGGCTGTCCAGTTCCCCGAAGCAGTGCCCGAATTGACTGCCCGGGCCAACGCCAGATAGGCGTCCGCATTCATTGCCGAGGTCCCGACAGCGACGCGCCGCTCGACGATTTCGCGCAGCGCCGCACCCGGCTGCAATTGCTCCGGCGCAAGGCGATAGATTTCCGCATAGCGCCGGTTGCACAGGATCAGCCGTTCATCGGCGTCAAAAAAGCAGATGCCTTGCGAGATGTTCTCGATCGCGGTCTGGAACCGCAGTGCCTGGTCCTGAAGCGCTGCAATCGTGGCGCGAAGCTCGCGCTCGAGCGCCTCATATGAGGCAGTCGCCAGTTGTGCCAGCGTCGTCAAATTGGCGGATTCGGGCACTTCGGCGGTTTGCCTGGATGATTTCGTGGCCAAACACAGTTCCTCCCGCTGATGCTTGAGGCAAGCAAAGGAGGCTCGCCTTCAACCCAAAAGCGAGTGCATATTGGTCGGGATATACTAATGGCAGGTGAACCGGCTCAATGCCGACCCGACCGGCACAGGCAACGGAAGCCGTGAGCCGGTCGCGGTTGCCGGAGCCGTGAGACTTAGTCCATATGCGCGGTAGGCGCTCCACCGGCGGGCGGCGCAGCCTTTGGCTTGCGCAGCAGGAAAACAAACGGGACGGCAAGCAGTGTCATCATCATCAGCAGCTTGAAGTCATTGACGTAGGAGATCATCATCGCCTGGATATTGACCATGCGATCCATCAGCGACAGCGCCATCGGATCGCCGCCCGCTGCTGCCGGCGACGCCGCCCAGAGGTTGGGATTGAACGGGTTGACATAGGCCGAGAGCTCGGCGTGGTTGATCTGCGTGTTACGCACCAGCAGAACCGTCACCACCGATACGCCGATCGATGAGCCAAGATTGCGCACCAGGCTGAACAACGCCGTGGCATCGGTACGGAAGCGTGCGTCGAGCGTGGCGAAGGCCACGGTGGACAGCGGCACGAACACCATTCCCATTCCAAGGCCCTGGATGACGCCGGAGCTGAGGATAAGCCAGTTGTCCATCTGCGGCGAGAAGCTGGACATCGTGTAGAGCGATTGCGCGGTCAGCAGGAAGCCGATGACGACGAGGATCCTGGCATCGATCCTGTGCATGATCCGCCCGACGAACAGCATCGCGATCATCGTGCCGACACCGCGTGGCCCCAGGACGATGCCGATGGTGAGGGTCGGATAGCCGAAGATGGTCGACAGCATTGGCGGCAGCAGCGACATGCTCGCCAAAATGAGCACGCCCATGACAAAGATGAACGCCAGCCCGGTGACGAAATTGCGATCGAGGAAGATCTTCGGGTCGATAAAGGGGTGCTCCGCCGTCAACGTGTGAATGGTGAATACCCAGAAGCCGGTGATGGAAAGACCAAGCTCGATCCATATCTCGATCGAGGAAAACCAGTCGACCTCGCCGCCGCGATCTAGCATCAGTTGCAACGCGCCGACACCGAGCGAGAGCATGGCGAAGCCGAAGAAATCGAAGCTGCGCACCCGCCGGGCAACGCTGGGGAGATATGCGGCCATGCCGAGGAAGGCGATGATGCCGACCGGCAGGTTGATGAAGAACACCCAGCGCCAGTTGAAATTCTCGGTCAGCCAGCCACCCAGCGTCGGGCCAAGGATCGGTCCCAGCATGATGCCGGCGCCCCAGATGGCCATGGCCTGGCCGTGGCGTTCCCTAGGGTTGATGTCGAGCAGGAAGGTCTGCGACAGCGGCACGATGGCCGCACCGAAGACGCCTTGCATCAGCCGGAAGAGAACGATGGTCTCCAGGCTCCAGGCGATGCCGCACAGCATGGAGAAGACGGTAAAGCCGACCACCGCCGTCAGGAACAGTTCCTTGCGACCGAAGCGGTCGGCAAGCCAGCCGGTCACCGGCGTCATGATCGCGGCGGCAACGATGTAGGAGGTCAGCACCCAGTTGATGTTGTCGGGGGAGGCGCCGAGATCGCCGGTCATGGTCGGCAGCGCAACGTTGGCGATCGTCGTGTCGAGCGCCTGCATGATCGTCGCCAGCATGAGCGCAACTGTGATCAGGCCGCGGTGCGGCACTTCGCGAAAGGGTTCTGGGCTGCTCATGACGTAAAACTTCCAGCAGGTAACAAAAACGTGTACATTAGGTTTCCGGACGGCGAGGCCCCGCTGTAGAGAGACCCTCATCGCGGTGGGACGCGAGCATCGATGTGGGGGTTACATCGACTGAGCGTCTCGACAAAGCGGGCGCCTGCCGCCCGGAAACCTGAGGACCGAAGATCCTGCGCGCGTTGTCTGCTCAGGCAGGCTACAGCGCAGCGCGTCTACGCATTCAACTTTTCCTGCGTCTCCCTCGGACCAATCCTGCATCCATCTCGCTGTTTGCTATGCGGCCGCTGTTCGGCCTCTTTACTTGGCCTCGCCTGCCGTCGCGCTGTGGAAAATGCTCGGCAGCCCGCGGGAAACGCCGGTGTCCACCGTGACCGTCGCGCTCATGCCGGTGCGCAGCGCCGTCTTGGCGTCGGCATCGGTCAATTCCAGGCGGACCGGAATGCGCTGCGTGACCTTGACCCAGTTGCCGGTCGCGTTCTGCGCGGGCAGCAGCGAGAACTCGGCCCCGGTGCCGGCGCCGATCGCCTTGACGGTGGCTTCGAACGTCTTGCCCGGATAGGTGTCGACCACGATTTCGGCCTTTTGGCCCGGATTCATGTTGGTGAGCTGCGTTTCCTTGAAATTGGCGTCGACCCAGGTATCGCCGGTCTCGACCAGCGAAAACAGCGGCGTGCCCGAGCCGACATACTGGCCGACCTTGAACGAAGCGGCCTGGCTGATGATGCCGTCGGCAGGCGCTTTGACTGTTGTCTGGACCAGATCGTAGGCCGCCTTGTTGCGTGCAGCGAGCGCCGCCATCACTGTCGGATGCTTGTCGGTCTCGATGTCGGGATTGCCGCCAAGTGCCGCCTTGGCGCTGACGATCCCTTGCTGGGCCACGGCCAGCTGCTGCTTGGCCTTGTCGAGGTCGTTCTTGGCCTCGTCCAGCGACGACTTGGCGTTGATGCCCTTGCGGGCAAGGTCGGCGGCGCGGTCATACTGCGACTGCGCGTACTGGACCTGGCTTTCGTCGGACTTCTCTTGCGCCAGCGCCTGGCTGTAGGCCGCACGCAGCTGCTCGACATTGAGCCGCGCGCCGGCCACCGCCGCATCGGCCTGGGCCAATGCGATCCGGTAGGGCTCGGGATCAATGGCGAACAACACGTCGCCCTGCTTGACAGACTGGTTGTCGAAAATATCGACCTGAACGATGCGGCCCGCCGTATCGGCGGCTATCGACACCTTGGCCTGCTGCAGATTGGCGTTCTCGGTCTCCTGATAGCGGCCGCCGGTCACCCAGACATAGCTGCCGCCGGCGATCAACGCAGCGGGCAGCACAAACATCAAAAGGAGGCGGCCGGCACGACGCTTCTTCTTCGGCGCCACTGGCGCCGGAGCTACCTGCGGAGCGACCGTTACCGGAGCTGCCGCCGGCTTCGCGGGAGCTTCCATCTCCAGCTTGGCCGCATTCTTATCTACTTTGGCTACCGCGTTCATGCTGCTGCGCCTTCCGTATTCTTCACTTTTTCCGAGGGCGGCGTCTCACCATCCGCAAGATTCTGCACCATTGTCTCCAGCGCCTTGACCAGGACGCGGCGATCTTCCGGCGAAACGCCAACGAGCGATTCCTCATACACCTCGCCGGCAAGGCTCTTGACGTGGGCGTAGGCTGCGTTCGCCTTGGCGGTCGGGAAAATCATGCGCACTCGTCTGTCGGTTGCGTCGGGACGGCGCTCGATCCAGCCGCCCTCCTCCATGCGATCGACAAGACGCGAGACGCTGATCGGCTCGATTTCGAGAAGCTCGGCAAGCCGCGCCTGCGCGACACCCGCCTCCTTGGCGACGCGGACCAGAAGCCGCCATTGCGCCGAAGAAAGGCCAAAACCGCTGGCGCGCGCCTCGAAGCGCTTGCGCATCAGGCGCTGCACGTCGTGGATCAAAAAGCCCAATCTGTCGATGCCGTCGGAAACCATGAGCGACATATATAATAAGCGTGCTCATAATTCAAGGAGCCGGATTATGCCAGAGGGTGGCAAATGTGCATGGCAGTCACATCATGAGCGATTGCGAATGAGCATCGTGACCACGAAGAAAGCGCCGACCGAACTGGTGATGATGCCGATCGGCAGTTCCTGCGGCGGCAACAGCGTGCGCGCGAGAAGGTCGCTTGCCAGCAACAGCACCGCTCCGAAGAGGGCGCAGCTTGCAATCAGGCGCAGATGAAGCGGGCCGGCCAGGGTCCTGGACAGATGTGGGATCATCAAGCCAACGAAACCTATGACGCCTGCGACCGAGACAAGGATCGCCGTCGAGAAAGCGGCGACGAGAAATGTCATCCTGCGCATCCGCGCAACCGGCACGCCGAGGCTTTCAGCGGCATTCTCGCCGGCCAGGAAAGCGTCGAGCCGGCGGTGGTTCCAAAGTCCATAAACAAGGATGGTGCCTGCGCCCAGAGCAGCCAGCTCGATATTGTCCCAACGGGCCAGCCCGAGCCCGCCCATCGTCCAGAACAACACCGAGTGAGCGGCGCGCTGGTCTCCGGCAAAGACGAGATAGTTAGTCAAGGCGGTGAACATGAACGAGACGGCAAGCCCGGCGAGGATCAGCCGTTCGGGGCCTTGCCCCCTCACCCGCGAAACCAGCAAAAGCACGATGCCGGCGGCCAATACGCCGCCCGTGAAGGCCGCGACCGGCAACGTCCAGATACCGAAATGGTCGCCAAAAATGGTGATGACGGAAACCGCGCCGGCCGCGGCTCCGGACGACAGGCCGAACAAGAACGGATCTGCGAGGTCGTTGCGCGTTACCGTCTGCAGCAGCGCGCCGATGACGCCCAGCCCGGCGCCGACACAGATGGCCATAATCGTGCGCGGTAGCCTAAGATCGAGGACGATCTTGGCAATCGGGATCTTGCCGGCCGGACCGGACACGATGTCTCCGTCCAGCCCGGCGGCATGTCCGAGCGCAGCAATCACGTCGCTCAACGCGATGACCGTCGATCCATAGGCAATCGACAGCAGAGCAAGAGCGGCAATCGCTGCTGCTCCTGCTGTCATCGCCAATTCGAACGCTCTCTGGCGCAAGCTCAGAAAGCTTCCGGGTGCATCGCCCTGGCGATCTTGCCGATCCCCTCGATGTTGGCAGGCCCAGGCGTCAGTTCGGCATAGCGCAGCGCAATGAAGTGCTCATTTTTGACCGCCTCAGTCTCCTTCATCGCCGGATGAGCTTTCAGGAAATCGAGCAGTTTTCTGTAGCCGCCGTCCTGGTAGTCGAGCAGGATAAGAAATTGCGGATTGCGGGCCGCCACCGTCTCCCAATCCGTATTGCCCCAGCTCGTCGGCATGTCGGCCATGATGTTGTCGCCGCCCGCTGCGGCGATCATGGCGCTGGGGATCGCGAACTTGCCTGATGTGAAGGGTTTGTCTTCGCCGGAGTCGTAAAGAAACACACGCGTTCCCGTGCGGTCGCCGATCTTTGCCGTGATATCGGCGAGCTGCGCCTTCCAGTTCGAAACAAGCTTTCCCGCCTCCGCCTCCTTGCCAAAAATCTTGCCCAGCTTTTCGACATCACCATAGAGCAGGTCCATCGAGGCGGCGGGGCGGTTCTGGTCGAGATGGACGCAACTTTCCGTCAGCACCAGCGTCTTGATACCGTGCGGGGCCAGCGTATCGGGCGTCACCTCGCCGCCAGGCTTCATACCGTAATACCAGCCGGCGAAGAAGAAATCGGGCTCGACGGCGACGAGGTTTTCGAGGGTCGGGTATTTCGGCGCGAGTTCCGGGATCGCGCCCTGCTCGGCCTTGAATTCCGGACCGACCTTATACCATCCGGTGATGCCGGTCAGGCCGACGATCGATGGTTGCAGCCCCAGCGCGAAGGCCATCTCCGCCATGTTCAGATCTTGGATGACGGCGCGCTTCGGCGCGGCGTCGAACGTCAGCGGCGTGCCGCAGCTATCAACGGTTACCGGGAAAGCGAAGGCGGTCTGGGCAAGTAGGAGGGAGGCAAAAGACAGTACGATGCGTTTCACGGATGTTGCTCCTTGGTCAAATCGGGATGTGAAGAGGCGCGGTTCGGAACGTCGAAGACCGTGAGTTCGCGGTCTTCGGTGGGATGGCGCAGCCAAAGCACGTCAACGCCGAAAATCTCGCGGATCAACTTCTTGGTCAGCGCCTCGCGCGGACTGGCAAGTGCCTGCAGGCGGGCCTCGTTCATCACCGCGACCCTGGTGGCAAATGGCGTGACAAGCGACAGATCATGAAGCACCGCCACGACGGTCATGCCAAACTGCGATACGAGTTCGAGAAGGTCGCTGCGGGCGCGCGGATCGAGATGATTGGTCGGTTCATCGAGGAACAGGATTTTGGGCTCCTGGGCGATGGCGCGCCAACTGGGCGCGTTGCCGCTCGCCACCGGATAGCGAGCCGATCGTGCGGCCGAGCAGCGGCAGCAGGCCGGTTCTGCGAAGTGCTTCAATGACGATGTCGCGTTGCTCGCTCCTCCGTCGCAAGCCGGCATGCGGGACGCGCCCAAGCTCGACGTAGTCGATCACGGCAAGCCGCGGATCAGGCTGGTCGGTCTGGCCAACGACCGCCATGTGCAGTGCCCGCTCGGCGGCCGAAAACCTCTCCAGCCGGCGTCCGGAAAATCTCACATCTCCCGCGCTTGGCCGCAGCGTACCGCATAGCATGCGCAGCAGCGTCGTCTTGCCGGCGCCATTGGGGCCGATGATGGCGAGGCGGTCGCCCGGCGCTATCGAAAGGCTCACCGCGCTGACCAGGCACCGGCCATTCGTCGTCGCGCTCAGTTCACACGCTTCAAGAAGAGGCTGGGAGGCGTCCAACTTACCGTCACTTTCTCAATGGCGACGGAAGGAAGCTGGACGGACCGGCCGACAAGACCGATGTCCACGTCTCCTCCCGGCACACCCCGTCCGGTCAACTCATGCTGATGGCAGGTCTCCTGGCTCGCGGGTCTTTGCGCCATCCTGCCTTCCCAGCCTTGCCGGCCAGTGGCACTTCGGATTTTTGCTAACCGCTTACAGTTGCGGGGGCAGCCGCGGCCTCGATCCGAAGATCTCACCGTGTTCCCTTTTCACCCCTTGCCTTTCGACTCGGGGACCATCAGTCAGCCACCCTAGTTTTCCGCCAATCACAGCGCAATAAGTCTTGTCAGAAGGAGCCATATAGACCTCGTGATGTAATAACGTTACATTTAAAAGGACGTTTGCCCGCTTCCTGTCAAGCCTTTTCGCGCGATTTGCGACTTGCCGACGACCGTCGCTCTCGATTTGCGCAGTGCGCAATTTCGATCAAACTGCCTCCGCCAGGAAGCGGCACCATAATCTTGCCAATATAAGACATGGCCAATGTAAAGACTGGGCCAATGCGGAGACTGGGCCAATGCGAGGTGCCAAATGAATCCGACCGAGAAGGCGCTGTGGTTCGTCGAAAGCCATCTGCCCGAAGCAGTCTCGCTGGACGATGTCGCCAAGATCAGCGGGGTGTCGCGCTTTCATGTGACGCGGGCTTTCGGCGCGGCTACCGGCCGTTCGGTGATGAGCTACGTCCGTTCTCGCCGACTGACCGAAGCGGCGCGCAAGCTTGGCGCCGGCGCACCCGACATCCTCTCGGTCGCGCTCGACGCCGGCTATGCCTCGCATGAGGCCTTCACCCGCGCCTTCCGCGACCAGTTCGGCACCACGCCGGAACTGGTGCGCGCACAAGGCTCGCTCGACAACCTCGATCTTGTGGAGCCGATCCTGATGGACCAGTCCTTTCTCGCCACTCTCGAACCGCCGCGTTTTGAGACCAGCCGGCCGTTTCTCATCGCCGGTCTCGGCGAGCGCTACAGCTGCGAAACCAGCGCCGGCATCCCGATGCAGTGGCAGCGGTTCGGCCCCTATATTGGCAACATTCCTGGCGAGATCGGCGACGTCGCCTATGGCGTCTGCGTCAACGGCGACGACGCCGGCAATTTCGACTACATCGCTGGCGTCGAAGTGTCCGATTTTTCGGACCTGCCGAGGGAGTTTTGGCGTGTGCGCGTGCCGGCGCAGAAATACGCCGTGTTCGCCCATCGTGACCATATCTCGACCATCCGCCGCACGGTCAACACGATCTGGAACAAATGGCTGCCAGCCTCTGGGCACGAGATCGCCGATGCGCCGGAATTCGAGCGTTACGGCCCCGAATTTGATCCGCACAGCGGCAATGGCGGGCTGGAAATCTGGATACCGGTCAAAGGGTGAGGTACGGCAGGCCGACGCCGAAGCGCCGGAAGCGCTGCTACAACTCCAAATTCCAGTTCTGGCCGACCAGATCCTGGCCGAAGGAATGGTGGCGCTCCTCGTTGGTCAATTTAAAGCCCGCAGCCTCATAGATGTGGCGGGCGGCGGCGAGCACGTCGTTGGTCCACAGCGTCAGTGTCCTGTAACCCGTGGGGCGGCAAAAGCCGATACATTCCTCGACCAGCCGCTTGCCGATGCCGAGACCTCGCGCCGAGGGCTCGACGTAGAGCAGGCGCAATTTCGCCACCGCGTCCGACTGGCGCACGACGAAGACGGAGCCGACGACCTCGCCTTCCCGCTCGGCGATCCAGCTGCGTTCCCATTTCGGATCGAAGGATTTGACGAAGGCACCGAGGATTTCGGCGACCAGCGCTTCATAGGTTTCGTCCCAGCCATATTCCTGCGCGTAGAGCAGGCCCTGGCGATGAATAATCCAGCCGATGTCGCCGACTTGCAGAGGCCGCAGCATATAGGGAATTTTGGGCTCGGCGCTTCCGCCCAGCAAACGCTGCACCGTCTGCATGGCTTTGACCAGCCTGTCCTGTTCGGCATCCGAAAGCCGGTCGAGCAAAGCCGCGACCTGGTCGTGCGAGCCCTGGTTCAGCGGTGCGAAGGCCTGCCGCCCGGCCTTGGTCAGCGCGATCGACGAGCGCCGCGCATCCGCCTCGATCGTGGCACGCTCGACCAGATCACGCTCCTCGAACTTCTTCAGCAGCCGGCTGAGATAACCGGCATCGAGGCCGAGATCGCGCCCAAGATCGGTGGCGGTCAGGCCATCGCGATGCGCCAGCTCATAGAGCACCCGCGCCTCGGTCAGCGAGAAGGTGCTTTTCAGCAGCCCTTCGTCGAGCAGCCCGATCTGGCGGGTATAAAAGCGGTTGAAGGCCCGCACCGCGTCGATCCGCTCCTTGCCTGGGTGATGATGAATGGTCATGGCATCCTCCTCCGGGCAAGATCAGCGATTTAGTTGACTTGGTCAAGTATCTGTTTGAAGCATCCGTTTGAAGCAATTGTCCTGATGATGCTCACCGGGCGCCTTGACTCACGCGAGTTGCCAGACTATTTCAGCGCCACGTTAGCACTCCCCCAAGATGAGTGCTAACCATGTCCGGCGCCGCCGGACGGAGGAACTGTTCTCACCATTCTCATCGAGGAATAAAAAATGGCAAAGTCGAAGTTCCGCCCGCTTCATGACCGCGTGGTCGTTCGTCGGGTCGAATCCGAATCCAAGACCGCGGGCGGGATCATCATTCCCGACACGGCGAAGGAAAAGCCGCAGGAAGGCGAGATCATCGCCGTCGGTTCCGGCGCCCGTGACGAAGCCGGCAAGCTCGTCCCGCTGGACGTCAAGGCCGGCGACCGTATCCTGTTCGGCAAGTGGTCGGGCACCGAAGTCAAGCTCAATGGCGAAGACCTTCTGATCATGAAGGAAGCCGACATTATGGGCATCATCGGCTGAATATCGGCCTCACCCTCATTTAAATCTTCGGGCTCAATCCAAGCCCCTGCCAGGAGCTAAAAATGGCTGCCAAAGACGTAAAATTCTCCCGCGACGCTCGTGAGCGCATGCTGCGCGGCGTCAACATCCTCGCCGACGCGGTG
>NZ_JAMYOG010000030.1:0-40928 GCF_040319725.1 Mesorhizobium sp. M0894
CTCGTATGCCGGCTATGAAGGTGAAGTGATGCGTGGCGCCTTCGCCGGTGTACCGCACGGCCAACTCGAGGCGGCCCGCGCTTTCGGCATGAGCCGTTGGAAAATCTTCGGGCGAATATGGCTCCCGCAGGCGATCAGCCGGGCGCTGCCGACGCTGGCGGGTGAAACCGTTCTCCAGCTGAAAGCAACACCGCTGGTGGCAACGATAACCATGGTCGACATCTATGCCGTAGCCTCGCGGGTGCGCCAGGATCTCTTCGTCACCTACGAACCCTTGCTGCTTCTGGCGTTGGTCTATATGTCCATCACCGGTATCCTGGTGTTCGGCTTCCGCCGGCTCGAGGCACGGATCCCGAGCAAGCTAGGCTAAAGCTGTTAAAGTCGCGAATTCAGGGCAGCTACCATGCAACTCAGTCTCGACCAGGCGACAGGGCTGTGCCGGATGGCCGCACTTGGCGCCGGCGCCAACGAAGAGGCGGCGCAGTCGCTGGCTGCCTCGATCGTCGCGGCCGAGGCTGAAGGACTATCGACCGTCGGGCTGTCGCATTTCATTGATTATCTCGAAGCGCTGGAAGCCGGCCGTATCGACGGCAATGCCGATCCTGTCATCACCAGGCCAGCGCTCGCGGTTTATCTCTCCGATGCCCGCGGCGGACTGGCGCATACCGGTTTCGACCGCACGATCGATGACCTCGCCAAGGCGGCGCGGCTGTTCGGCGTTGCCATCTTTTCGCAGAAGAATGCCTATACGTGCGGCGCGCTCGGCTATTTCACCGGACGGCTGGCCTCGCAGGGATTGGTATCGTTCGCCGCGACCAACGGCCCGGCCGTGCTTGCCGGCTCGGGCTCGGTCAAGCCGGTCTACTGCACCAACCCGATGTCCTTTGCCGCACCGGCCGCGGACGGGGCGCCGCTGGTCATCGACCAGTCGTCGAGCGCCACCGCCTTCGTCAACATCCGCAAGGCGGCCGAGGACGGCAAGAAGATCCCCGAAGGCTGGGCACTGGACGCCAGCGGCAATCCAACCACGGACCCGGCAGCCGCCATGAAAGGCGCCATGCTTGCCTTCGGCGGCCAGCGCGGCGCCAACATCGCGCTGATGGTCGAGGTGCTGGCTGCCGGCCTGTCGGGCGCCAACTGGTCGCTCGATGCGCCATGGTTCGACGGCGGGCAGGACAGTCCGGGGACCGGCCTGTTCGTGCTCGCCGTCGAGCCCAAGCTGCTCGATCCGGACTTCGAGAAACGGATGAAGGACCAGCTCGACCGGTTGCGGCGGCGCTATGGCGTGCATGTGCCGGGGCGTGCCCGGGCCGAGGCCGCGGAGAAGTCGGCGGCGCGCGGCATAAGCGCGCCGAAAGCTGTGGTGCAACGCATTTCCGAATTCGCCGCGCGCTATTCGTCCTGAAGAAATTCGTTTGTCCGATGAGCGGCTGAGGAGGCCGGCCGATCCGGCAGCGCGAGCCTACTTCCCGCAATAATGATCGTTGATGACGTTCGCCGCATTCGCGTCCGGTCCTACCCTGTTGTAGGAGCAGGGTTCGGCGGCTGTCGTGAACAGGTGGTTGTCATAGTAGCGCGGGCCACCGAACAGGAACTCGATGATGTCGCCGTTGGCGGGAACATAGCGTTCGGGTTGAGCTTGGTGGTGATGCCGGTTTCCGGCGAATGCCGAGGCGCCAATGCTGCAGCCTGCTGCTAATGCCAGAGCGAAGATCGCAACGCGTTTTGTCATTGGCAATATCCTTCATTCGGAATCAAACCATACATCTAAAATCGCCGACCGAACAAAGGTTCCTGTTTCGAATGGAGTTACCGCAAAGCCGGGCCTCGGCGGAGTTTTCTGCCGTTTCGAGCGGATCCGGAAAATCATGCTTCAACAATGCCGGGCGACCTATGGTCGCCCTTTGCCTTTGGCGCGAAACGGACTATGAAACGGCTTCAACCAAGCCATCTGGATAGCCCGCCGGAGCCAGCCATGACCGAAATCCTGCAGACCCCAAAGCTCGTCGTCGTGTTCGGCGGCTCCGGCTTTGTCGGTCGTCATGTCGTGCGGGCGCTGGCCAGGCGCGGCTACCGCATCCGGGTCGCCTGCCGTCGGCCCGATCTCGCCGGCCACCTGCAGCCGCTCGGCAATGTCGGGCAGATCCAGCCGGTGCAGGCCAATGTCCGGGTGCGCTGGTCGGTCGACCGCGCCGTGCAAGGCGCGGACCATGTCGTCAATCTGGTGGCGATCGCGCATGAGGCCGGCCGGCAGAAATTCACTGCCGTCCACGAGTTCGGCGCGCGCGCTGTCGCTGAAGCGGCGCGCGCCGTCGGCGCCGGCCTCACCCACATCTCGGCTCTGGGCGCGGATCTCCACGCACAATCGGACTATGCGCGCACCAAGGCGCTTGGCGAAAAGGCCGTTCTTGAGACGGTCCAGGACGCTGTGATCCTGCGGCCATCGATCAATTTCGGGCCGGAGGACGGTTTCTTCAACCGCTTTGCCAACATGGCCCGCTTTTCCCCAGTCCTGCCGCTGATCGGCGGCGGTCAGACGAAATTCCAGCCGGTCTATGTCGGCGACGTCGCCGAAGCGGTGGCGCACTCGGTCGACGGCAAGGTCCAGGGCGGCCATATCTATGAGCTCGGCGGGCCGCAGGTGCTCACTTTCAAGGAATGCATGCAAGAATTGCTTGTTATCATCGAACGCAAGCGGTTTTTGCTGCCTATGCCGTGGTGGCTGGCGAACCTCCAGGCATCAATTCTCGGGCTGCTGCCCAATCCGTTGTTGACCAAGGACCAGGTCCTGCTGTTGCGCCAGCACAATGTCGTGTCGGATGCCGCCGTCAAGGACAACAGGACGCTCGCCGGCCTCGGAATCCAGCCACGGTCGATCGGAACCATCCTGCCCAGCTATCTCTGGCGCTACCGCGCCGCGGGCCAGTTCCAACGCAAGTCCGCCGCATAATACCGGCGCGAATGGACGTTCAGCCGCTTACGAGGCGCGCCGGGTGACTTGCATCGGCAGCCCGCCTTGCGGTTGCGTCGTCAGCTTCTGCACCGGCCAGGGGCGGGTCTCCGCGGTGGTGTCGAAACGGTAGCGCGACAGCATGATCGCCAACGCAATGATCGCCTCCTGCATGGCGAAGCTGGCACCGATGCAGACGCGGGGGCCGGCGCCGAACGGCAAATACTGGAAACGGTCGATCTTTTCGCGATTCCCCGGATGAAAGCGCTCCGGCATGAAAGCGTCCGGCCGGTCCCATAATTTCCTGTGGCGATGGACGACCCACGGCATCACCAGCACCGCGGCGCGTCGCGGTATATAGAGGCCGTTCCAGGTTTCGGGTTCGATCGGTTCGCGGTTGATCGAGGGCGCCGGCGGATAGAGCCTGAGCGCCTCGTCGAAGGCGGCACGGGTCAGCGGCATGGCGTCGAGCCATTTCGTCGGGTCGGGCTCACGCGCCAGCACAGCATCGATCTCGTGCTCGATCTTTTCGCGCTCCCATGGCGCTTCGGCGAGACAGTAGAGCGTCCAGCCGAGCGCCCTGGCTGTAGTCTCGTGGCCGGCGCCGATGAAGGTGATGATGTTGTCCTCGACCTCGGCCCGGGTCAGCCCGCCCGGTCCTTCCGCCTTCAACAGCAGCGTGAGAAAATCCTGCGGCACCGTGTCCGGAGCGCGCCTCAGCCGCGCCTCGCGCATCTGCACCGTGTCGGTGACGATCTTGCGGAAGTAGGCCATGGTCTTGCGGCCGCGGATGCGGGTCAGGCGCGGCAGCCAATCGGGCGCACGCAAAAGGTCGAGCGGATCGACCCGGCCCATCGTCTCGAACAGGCGGTCGATCTCCTTGGCGAAGCTGCCCGGCTCGCCCGATATCTCGCCCGAAAACAGCGTCTCAGCCAGGATGTCGAAGGTGAGCAGCGTCATGTCGTGGGCGATATCCGACGTGCCACCTTGCTCGTAACGGGTGACGAATTCGAGCGTGCGTTTCAGCATCGGCTCGGCGAAGCCGAAAATGTGACGCGGCGTGAATACCGGCGCCATCGCCTTGCGCGAACGCCGCCACACCTCGCCTTCGGCGGTCAGCAGCCCGTCGCGCAGGATCGGCCGCAGGATCTTCTGGCGCACCGTCGCCATCTTGTAGTTCTTGGCGTTGTCGACCAGCACATGGCGGATGAGGCCGGGATCGTTGGCGATGACCAGCGGTCCACCGACGCCGTTCACCGAAATCCAGGGCTCGTTGTAGGTCGCCTCGCCCCACAGTTCGAGCGGATTGCGATAGACGATGCGGATCATCTCCAGCGTCGAAGGCGGCGCGGTGCGCGGCTTCGGCGCCGGCGGGACGAAGGGGACGGGCTGACTGTCCATGGCTTGCTCCGCTGACCCCTCAATGTAGTGGCTGGCAAGGCAAGCGTCCATGTGGCCGGACGACAAGGCGAAGCATCCGCTCTCTGGAATGTGACCGGGGCACCGGAAAGTGCCTGCTTGCTGTGTCCGGCTGTGTGTCTTAGGTGGCAGCACCACAGATGCCACTAACCGGCGGGAGCCTGCCTTGAAGCACCAGTTGAACGTCATCATCGGCAGCACGCGGCCGGGCCGCGCCGGACCCGTTTTCGCAAGGTGGTTGGAAAGTTTTGCGCGCGAACACGGCAAATTCGAGCCATTGCTCACCGATATCGCCGCCTTCAACCTGCCGGTGCTGGACGAGCCGCATCATCCTAGACTCGGCAGATACGAAAACAGCCACACGAAAGCCTGGTCGAAAGCAATCGACGCCGCCGACGCGTTCGTCTTCGTAGCGCCGGAATACAATTATTTCGCAGCCCCCGCGATCGTCAACGCGGTCGACTACCTGCTCAGGGAATGGCGATACAAGCCGGCCGCCATCCTCAGCTACGGCGGTGTCTCCGGTGGCTTACGAGCGGCGCAGGCGGTCAAACCGTTGCTGACCGCGGTCGGCGTCATGCCGATTCCGGAAGGCGTGCCGCTCCCGATGTACCAGAAGCTGCTCGACGAGACCGGCGCCTTCCTGCCCAGCGAGCAGGTGCTCGGCGGAGCCAAGACCATGCTGGACGAGCTGTCCCGCTGGAGCGAAGCGCTGAGGCCGATGCGCGCCAGCTAACAACGCGAACGGCCGGGCTTGCCGATGCCATAACTTGCTCATGCCATAAAGAGATGGAATGCTCCGGGAAATGACCGGGCCGGGGCGGTTCGATTTGCGTCTTCTGTTTGCTGTGCTGCTGATCCTCTCGACGGCCTCCGGTGCCATGGCGGAGCGGCGCGTTGCGCTGGTCATCGCCGAGAACGACTACCGGCTGATCCGGCCGCTCGCCAATCCCGTCAATGACGGCGAGGTCATGGAAACGGTGCTGAGGAAGCTCGGTTTCGAGGTCTTCCTCGAAACCAACCGCGACCTGCGGCGCATGCGCCGGGCGCTCGACGATTTCCGCGAGGATGCTAAAGGCGCCGACGTGGCACTGGTGTTCTTCTCCGGCCACGGCGTCGAGATCGCCGGCGAGAATCGGCTCCTGCCGGTGGATGCAGACGCGTCGTCGCTCGCTACGCTGGAAGGGACCAGCCTGCCGCTGGAGGAGATCCGCGCGGCCGTCGCCGCCACCAGCAAGGTCGGACTGATCGTGCTCGATGCCTGCCGCAGCGATCCGTTTGCTGCCACGGGCGGCGAAGGCCGCGGCGCAACGGCGCTGGTAAAAGAGGTCAGCGACAAGGTCCGGCCGGGTCTTGGCCGCATCGGGCGGGCAGAAAACATCCTGTTTGCCTTCTCGGCGGCGCCCGGCGAGACCGCCTCGGATGGGACCGGCCAGAATTCGCCGTTCACCGCGGCGCTGACGAAATACCTCGGCACCGAGGGTCTTGAGATCCGCTCCGTGCTGACGCTCGTGCAGCAGGAGGTCTACGATCTCTCGCGCGGCAGGCAATTGCCCTATGTCGAGAGCGGCCTGCCGCAGTTGTTCTTTGCCACGACAGCCAAGGAGAAACTGCCGGAGCGCGAACGCTTGTTGCTGGCCATGGCCGAGGTGACGCCCGCGATGCGTGGCGAGGTGGAAAAGATCGCCAGCGACGCCGACATGCCGCTGGCACCGCTCTATGGCGCGTTGATCAGTTCCGATGCCGGCCGCCTCTCCGCGGACAGTCTGAACGCCAGGCTGCGTGAGGCAGCCGACGCCTTCGTCAAGGTGCGGAGCGAAATGCAGACGCTTTCCTCCGACGATCTCAGAGTGGCAGCGTTGCGCCGGCAGGCGGAAGAGCAGCTTTCGCTGGGAGCGTTCGATGCCGCGCGGAAAAAGCTTGCCGAAGCAGCCGAGATCGACAATATCTCGCGCAACGCGCTGAAGGCCAATTTCGTCAGTCGCACGCTTTCCGAAGCCGCGACGCGCTATTTGTCCGGCGGGGCAGCGCGCGCCGACCTCGACTACGCAACAGCCATCAAGGATTATGAATCCGTGCTCACGCTTTATGGCGAAGCCGGACAGGTGGTGCTGTCGCTCGACGACGCCGACCGCTTGATCCGCACGCTGGATGAGCTCGGCAAGCTCTATACCACGGTCGGCAACATCGATGCTGCTGGCCGCGCCTTCGAGGCGCTGCAAGCCGATCTCGAGCGGCGGTCGCGCCACGAAACCGATCCCAACGTGAAGCGCGACTTCGCCGTCAGCCACGTCAAGCTCGGCAACGTGCGGATGGCGCAAGGCAATCTGCCGGCAGCGCTGCAAAACTATGAAACGGCCAAGACCATTCTGCAGGACCTGACCGAGGCAGAGCCGGACAATCTGGAGTGGTTCGGCGACCTCGCCATGACCGACGACAAGATCGGTAACGTGCTGGCGACGCAAGGTGATCTGGCCGGCGCCGCACAGGTCTATCAGGAAAGCCTGTCGATCAAGAAACAGCTCGCTGCCGAAGAGCCCGACCGTGCCGAACTGCAGCGCGACCTGACCATCACCTATGATGAGATCGGCCACCTTGCCCATGTCGCAGGTCAACTGGACAACGCACAGGCGGCCTATCAAGAGAGCCTGAAGGTGCGGCTGGCGCTGGCGGCGGACAGACCGGGAGACGCCGATCGGCAGCGTGACGTCTCGGTCAGCCACGATACGATAGGCGACCTGCTGCGCGAACGCGGCGACGCCGCTGGGGCGCTGACGGCCTACAAGGAAGGCCTGGCGATCGTCAAGCAACTGGCGAAACGCGATCCGGACGACACCGAGCTGAAACGCGACCTGTCCGTCGGCAACGCCAAGGTCGGCAACGCGCTGAGCGACCAGCAGAATTGGCCGGCGGCACTTTCGGCTTATCGTCAGGCACTCTCGCAAGCCAGCGCGCTCGCCGCCGGCGACCCGAACAACACCGATTGGCAGCGCGACCTGTCCGTGTGCCTCGAGAAGGTCGCCGGCGTCCTGGCGATACAGGGCGACCACAAAGGCGCACTGAAAGCCTATCTGGACAGCTACGCGATTGCGGAGAGGCTGGCGAAGCTCGATTCCGCCAATTCCGACTGGCAGCGGGACTTGTCGATAACGCTGTCCGAAGTCGCCACGCTCCGCCTCAGGCAGCGCGACGTCAGGGGAGCCCGGCAAGCCCTTCAGGACAGCCTTGCCATTCGCGAGAAACTTGCCCAGTCAGATCCGGACAACGCCACCTGGCAGCGCGACCTGGTGGTTGCCTATATCGACTACGCCCAAGTCGCAAAGGACCCGAAAGCCATCCTTTCCAAGGCACTCGACATGACGCTGGAGCTCGACCGGACCGGTCGGCTGGCGCCGCGATACAAGTTCATGATCAAGTTTTTGCGTGAGCGGCTGGCCAGGATCGAAGCCAGGCGCCGGTAGCGGGTTCACGCGACGGTCATTCCGTTCGGAAATGCCTGCAAACCTTGGAAAAACCGCCTTTTGCGCCTATATCTACGACATTAGGAATGCGCGATTCGACGCCGATTTTTCGCGCTCTGCACACGGCACCAATCAGACAGGTTTTCATGAGCGACCAGACCGACATCGCCAACGGCGTTGAAGCCGAATACGGCGCCGATTCCATCAAGGTTTTGAA
Organism: Mesorhizobium sp. M0894; assembly: GCF_040319725.1. Taxonomy (NCBI): domain Bacteria; kingdom Pseudomonadati; phylum Pseudomonadota; class Alphaproteobacteria; order Hyphomicrobiales; family Phyllobacteriaceae; genus Mesorhizobium; species Mesorhizobium sp. M0894. Next base: position 8,048 of record NZ_JAMYOG010000030.1, read on the forward strand.
GGGCTTGGACGCCGTTCGCAAGCGGCCGGGCATGTATATCGGCGACACCGACGACGGCTCGGGCCTGCACCACATGGTTTATGAGGTGGTCGACAACGCCATCGACGAAGCACTGGCGGGCCATGCCGACCTGGTGACGGTGACGCTCAATCCGGACGGCTCGGTGACGGTCATCGACAATGGCCGCGGCATTCCGACCGATATCCACACCGGCGAAGGCATTTCGGCGGCCGAAGTGATCATGACGCAGCTGCATGCCGGCGGCAAGTTCGACCAGAACTCCTACAAGGTGTCGGGCGGCCTGCACGGCGTCGGCGTGTCGGTCGTCAACGCACTGTCGGCCTGGCTGAAACTGAAGATCCGCCGCAACGGCCAGATCTACGAGATGAGCTTCACGCATGGCGACGCCGACGCACCGCTGCGCATCACCGGCAGTTATGAACAAGACAAGGTCCCCGGCACCTATGAAGGGCGCAGCGGCAGCGAAATCACGTTCTTGCCGTCGTCCGAGACCTTCACCATGGTCGAGTTCGACTATGGTACGCTGGAGCACCGGCTGCGCGAGCTCGCCTTCCTGAACTCCGGCGTGCGCATCGTTTTGACCGATGCCCGCCATGCCGACATCGTGCGCCATGAACTGCACTATGATGGCGGGCTGGAAGAGTTCGTCCGATATCTCGACCGAACGAAGAAGCCGTTGCTCGACAAGCCGATTTCGATCCGCGCCGAGCGCGACGGCATCACCGTCGAAGTCGCCATGTGGTGGAACGACAGCTACCACGAGAACGTGCTGGCCTTCACCAACAACATCCCGCAACGTGACGGCGGCACGCATCTCGCCGGTTTCCGGGGTGCGCTGACACGCCAGATAACCGGCTATGGCGACTCCTCGGGCCTGACCAAGAAGGAAAAAGTGGCGCTGATCGGCGACGATTGCCGCGAAGGGCTGACCGCGGTGCTGTCGGTCAAGGTTCCCGACCCGAAATTCTCCTCGCAGACCAAGGACAAGCTGGTGTCGTCCGAGGTTCGCCCGGTGGTCGAAGGGCTCGTCAACGAGGCGCTCGGCACCTGGCTCGAGGAGCACCCGACCGAGGGCAAGGCGGTCATCGAGAAGGTCATCCAGGCCGCTGCCGCGCGTGAAGCCGCGCGCAAGGCACGCGACATCACCCGCAAGAGCTCGCTCGGCGTCACCTCGCTGCCCGGCAAGCTGGCCGATTGCCAGGAGCGCGATCCGGCGAAATCCGAGATCTTCATCGTCGAGGGCGACAGCGCCGGCGGCTCGGCCAAGGGCGGCCGTTCGCGCCAGAACCAGGCCATTCTTCCGCTGCGCGGCAAGATCCTCAATGTCGAGCGCGCCCGCTTCGACCGCATGCTCGGCTCCGACATGATCGGCACGCTGATCACTGCGCTCGGCACCTCGATCGGCAAGGACGAGTTCAATGCCGACAAGCTGCGCTACCACAAGATCATCCTGATGACCGACGCCGATGTCGACGGCGCCCACATCCGCACCTTGCTGCTGACCTTCTTCTTCCGGCAGATGCCGGAACTGATCGAACGCGGTCATCTCTACATCGCGCAGCCGCCGCTCTATAAGGTGACGCGCGGGAAGAGCTCGCAATACATCAAGGACGAAGCCGCCTTCGAGGAATTCCTGATCGGCTCCGGGCTGGAAGAAGCGTCGCTTGCGCTCAGCACGGGCGAGGTGCGCGCCGGGCAGGATCTGCGCAGCGCCATCGACGATGCCTTGGCTGTCCGCCAGCTCATCAACGGATTGCATACCCGCTATAACAGAGGCGTGGTCGAGCAGGCGGCGATCGCCGGTGCGCTCAACCCGGAGATCTTTAGCGACCTCGGCCGCGCCAACGCGATGGCCGAACGTGTTGCCCGCCGTCTCGACATCATCGCCGAGGACACCGAGCGCGGCTGGACCGGCCGCATGTCGACCTCGAACGAGGGCATCGGCGGCTATGTCTTCGAGCGCACGGTGCGCAGCGTCAAGGAGTTCGCGCATCTCGATCTGGCACTGATCAATTCGGCCGACGCACGTCAGCTCGACCGCTATGCGCCGCGCCTATCGGAAATCTATGGCGAGCCGCCGGTGCTGCGCCGCAAGGATGTCTCAGAAACCATCTCGGGGCCGCTGGCACTGCTCAATGCCGTGTTTGCCACCGGCCGCAAGGGTCTGACCATGCAGCGCTACAAGGGCCTTGGCGAAATGAACGCCGAGCAGCTCTGGGAAACGACGCTCGACCCGAATGTGCGCTCGCTCTTACAGGTCAAGGTCAATGACGCGACTGACGCGGACTCACTGTTTTCGCGACTGATGGGCGACGAGGTTGAGCCAAGGCGCGAATTCATCCAGGAAAACGCGCTGTCGGTCGCCAATCTGGACATCTGAGCCGCCATCCAGAATACCCAGCCTGCAGGCATGAAGTGCATTGGTGCATCTTGGCGCACCGACGCCGACTGCTGCACCGCAACAAAGATCACCGAGGATCTCCCGGAACGGAAAGTCTTTCAAGGCATTGTAGTTGATCACAATCGCCGCAGGAGGCATTCATGGGACGTGGCATTTTGCTCTGGCTTCTCGGAGTCCCGATTCCGATCATTATTCTGATTCTGCTTTTTGCAAGGTAGGAGGCTTCCATGCCGTCCACCCTAACGACTACCGAGGTTTCCGCACCGACGGAATCCTCATCCCCCGCCGTCAGCTGGGGACCAATCGTCGCCGGCGCCTTTGCTGCGTCGACGCTTACCTTCATCTTGATGCTGCTCGGCTCCGGGCTTGGACTTAGCATGGTGTCGCCATGGTCCGGCTCGGGTGCGTCAGTCACAACTTTCGCCGTTTCCACCGCCGTCTGGCTGATCGTCGTGCAGTGGCTGTCGTCGGCCCTCGGCGGCTACCTCGCCGGACGCCTGCGCACCAAATGGGTCGGCATCCACACCGATGAAGTCTTCTTCCGCGATACCGCTCACGGCTTCCTGGCCTGGGCGCTGGCGACGCTGCTCGTCGCCGGCGTGCTCGGCACGGCGCTTTCGGCCGCGATAGGTACCGGTGTCCAGGCCGCTTCGACTGTGGCATCCGGCGCGGCAATGGGCGCTTCGGCAGGTGCTGCTGCAAACGCTGGTGGCGCCTCGACTGACAACGCCACATCGTATTTCGTCGATACGCTGTTCCGCCCGGCCGATCCGGCAAGGCTCGCTGCCGCCAATCCGGAGAGCGACGCCGCGGCAACGGCGCAGGCATCGCGCATTCTGATCGCGAGTGCCGCAGCAGGCGAAATATCGGCCGACGACAAGACCTATCTGTCGCGGCTGGTGGCCGCCCGCACAGGCCTGTCCGAAGCCGATGCCACCGCTCGCGTCGATGCGGTAATCGCCAAAGCGCAGGAGGCCAAGGTCAAGGCCCAGCAGGCGGCCGACACCGCCAGAAAGGCAGGCGCCACCTTCTCACTGATTGGCGCGCTGTCGCTGGTCGTCGGGGCTTTCATTGCCAGTGCGGCTGCAGCACTTGGCGGCAGGCAGCGCGACGACGAGGAAGCGATTTTCCTGACCAATCGTTGATCGGCGCCTAAGCGAACTCGGTCCGCTTCGAAGATTACCCCGAAGCGGACCTTGCTTTGAGCTGTCGGCGCAGCATTGTCGTGCGTTGCTCGCCACCGACAGCTCAGTCACCCAGCTTGCGGCCGAGATCGACCGCATCGCGCAGCACGGCAAGGTGCGAGCGCGGCACGCCGGACGGTGCGTTGGCCTCGACGCCGCTCGCCGTCAATGACCAGTAGAGAGTGTGCGTGAAGACGCGGCCGAGCGAGCCGCGCAGCTCGACCTGGATGTTTTCCACGCCCGGACCAAAGTTCTCCGTCATCGGCCCGGAGATCGGGTCGCCGGTCAACCAGCCATTGCCTCTGTCGAAAATGTTGGTCCAGCGCATCGCGGCAAACATCGCGCCATGATGCACCGCCCGCTGTGGCTTGCCCGAATGGCTGCGGCCTTCCTGATAGAGCATAGTCCCGCCCGCCGCCCTGTCGGCGATCGGCGGGCATGCCGAGAACAGCCGCTCGGCGATGCCGCGCCTGAACTCGGCAAGATTGTAGGTCACCAGAAACTCGCTGTGGGTCAGTGGACTGCCCAGCGTGACGAAATCGCTGATCTTCCACGGCAGCGGATGATCGGCGTCACTGTCGCGAAGCTGCCGGTAGAGTTCCCATTGGCCGCGCCGGAATGCGGGGAGGTCATCGAGGCGGTCGGGCCAGGCGGAAGCATCGGCGGCCAGCGTCGCCTTATCGACGGCGTGGATCGCCTTCAGCCTCGCTCTGTCGCGAATGGCTTCCAGCTTTCGAGGCCTGAAATCGGCCCATAATATCTGCAACAGATCATAGGCTATGATCGACCCCAGGCTGTGCGAGACCAGCACGATGCGGTCGTAGGCGTCGTCCACCATAAGGCGCTTCAGCAGCTTGAGGCCACGCTCGCGGACCAGCGCGCGCTTCTCGACCGTCGCCGCTTCGGCCCGCACATAGGCGGCGACATCGCCGAAATAGGGCAGGCCAAACTGGTCCACCGACCAGATAACGAACGACGCCAGGACGGTGACAAGCACGCCGGTCGTCCAGGAGATATAGCCTTGCCAGGCCGACGTTGCGAGCGCCAGCGCCGCGCCAAGGACGACGATGGTGGCCAAAAGCGTGACGACATAGAGTTTGCGCACATCGCGCGGAATATCGGCGGGCTTGCGCCAGAGCAGGGTCGTCACCCAGGCAGCAAGGCGGCTCCGGGTCGTGCCCTGGGTGATGTCGGCCCAGTAAAGCTCGTAGAAATCGGTGCGGCGGCCATCGACATCATACGGTGTGGTGATCCGGCGAAGCTCGTGCGAATTGGTCCGGCTGTCGGGCGTGATCCAGCTCTGGTTGATCTTCGCACCCATTGGGTCGGCCGGATCAGCGACATGGGCATAGAACGGAGCACGGGCCGGATCGTGGCTCCAAACGGCCTGGACAAATCCCCTCAACGTGTCCATGGGCCGCTGTTCGCCCATACCGTGCACGACCACCACCGCCTGGCTGCGCTTGCGCGGCACCTTCTCTGCTGCGGTCAGATCGGCGGCCGGCGACGCGGCAGAACCAAGGTCGGGCACCAGCACCTCCACCGATGACGCCGTTAGACAAGACGACGGGTCGCTATCGTAGCTTCAGAACCGGTAACAGCCAAGAAAAAGCCCGGCGCGGAGCCAGGGCTGTATTTCGACGACCGGCAGTGAGTTGGCAAGACGCCGTTTCAGTGATCAATCGCCTTGACGATCTCCTCGGTCATCTTCTTGGCGTCGCCGAGCAGCATCATGGTGCCGTCCTTGTAGAACAGCGTGTTGTCGATGCCGGCATAGCCGGACCCGAGCGAGCGCTTGACGAACAGGCAGGTGCGCGCCTTGTCGACGTCGAGGATCGGCATGCCATAGATCGGCGACGATTTGTCGTCGCGGGCGGACGGATTGGTGACGTCGTTGGCGCCGATGACATAGGCGACATCGGCCTGCGCGAACTCAGAGTTGATGTCCTCCAGCTCGAACACTTCGTCGTAAGGCACGTTGGCTTCCGCCAAGAGCACATTCATGTGGCCGGGCATGCGGCCGGCCACCGGATGGATGGCGTATTTGACGTCGACGCCGTTGGCCTTGAGCTTGTCGGCCATTTCGCGCAGCGCGTGCTGCGCCTGGGCGACGGCCATGCCGTAACCCGGCACGATGATGACCTTTTGCGCATTCATCATCAGATAGGCGGCATCCTCGGCAGAGCCCTGCTTGACGGTGCGCTCGATGCCGTCGTCGGCAGCGGCTGATGTCTCGCCGCCGAAGCCGCCGAGGATGACCGAGATGAAGCTTCGGTTCATGCCTTTGCACATGATGTAGGACAGGATGGCGCCCGATGAGCCGACCAGCGCGCCGGTGATGATCAGCGCCAGATTGCCGAGCGTGAAACCGAGTGCCGCCGCTGCCCAGCCCGAATAGGAATTGAGCATCGATACGACCACCGGCATGTCGGCGCCGCCGATCGGGATGATGAGAAGGACGCCGAGCACCAGCGAGGCGGCAACGATCAGCCAGAACACCAGCTTGGACTCGGTGGTGACGAGCAGCATGATCAGCACAATGAGCGCTATGCCCAGGGCTGCGTTGATGAAGTGACGGCCGCCAATCATGATCGGCTTGCCCGACATGCGGCCGTCGAGCTTCAAGAAGGCGATGACCGAGCCGGTGAAGGTGATGGCGCCGATGGCAACGCCGAGGCTCATCTCGATCAGCGCCTGGGCATGGATATCGGCGACGGTGCCGATGCCGAAACTTTCCGGCGCATAGATGGCGGCGGCCGCCACCATGACCGCGGCAAGACCGACCAGCGAGTGGAAGGCGGCGACCAGCTGCGGCATCGAGGTCATGGCAATGCGCCGTGCCGTGACCGCACCGACCGAGCCGCCGATGGCGAGGCCGAGCACGATCAGCGCAAAGCGGCCGGCGGAAGGGGTGGCCAGCGCCAGCGTCGTGACAATGGCGATGCCCATGCCGATCATGCCGTACATGTTGCCCTGGCGGCTGGTGGTCGGATGCGACAGGCCGCGCAATGCCAGGATGAACAGGATGCCGGAGACCAGATAGAGGAAGGAGGCGAAGTTGGCGTTCATAGCGGCCTACTTTTCCTTCTTCTTGTACATGGCCAGCATGCGCTGGGTGACGAGGAAGCCGCCGAAGATGTTGACCGATACCAGCATCAGCGCAACAAAGCCGAAGCCGGTGGCGATGCCCGAGGCCGAGATGCCGACGGCAAGCAACGCGCCGACGACGATGACGGAGGAAATGGCGTTGGTGACCGCCATTAATGGCGTGTGCAGCGCCGGCGTGACCGACCAGACGACGTAGTAGCCGACGAAGATCGCCAGCACGAAGATGGCGAAGCGGAAGACGAAGGGATCGATCGCGCCGCCGGACAGCGCGTGCGCGGCGTCACCAGCGGCCTCGGTGCCGGGCGCGGTGGCCAGGTTCCGTACCGCAAGGCGGACGGCAGCTGTGGCCTGGTCGAGCTGGTCGAGGGCTTTCTGCAGGGTCTGATCCATCACGCGATCCCTCCGGTGGTCTTGGACTTCCTCGAAGCGGCCGGCCTCTTCGCAGCCGGCTTCGCCGAAGCCTCGGCAACCATCGTCTTGGCCGGAATGGCCGGCGGTTCGACATGTTGGCCCTTTGGCGGCTCCTGCTCAGCCCTGACGAAGGCGGGATGCACGACCTTGCCGGCATCGGTCAGCATGGTTGCCTTGACCAGCTCGTCGTCGCGGTTGATGGCAAGCGTCTTCGTCGCCTTGTCAACCAGCGTCTCGAGGAAGGCATAGAGGTTTCTCGCATAGAGCAGCGAGGCGGAGGCGGCGACGCGACCGGGAACGTTGAGATGGCCGACGATCTTTACCCCGTTGGCGGTGGTCACCACCTGCCCCGGAACGGCGCCCTCGACGTTGCCGCCACGCTCGACCGCAAGGTCGACGATCACCGAGCCGGGTTTCATCGAGGCGACCATTGCCGCAGAAACCAGCTTCGGCGCCGGCCGGCCCGGTATCAGCGCGGTGGTGACGACGATGTCCTGCTTGGCGATGTGCTCGGCGGTCAGCGCCGCCTGCTTGGCCTGATACTCCCTGGACATTTCCTTGGCGTAGCCGCCGGCCGTCTCGGCCGCCTTGAATTCCTCGTCCTCGACCGCCAGGAACTTTGCGCCGAGCGAAGCAACCTGCTCCTTGGCAGCCGGGCGCACATCGGTGGCGGTGACCACGGCGCCGAGGCGGCGCGCGGTGGCGATGGCCTGCAGACCGGCGACGCCGACGCCCATGATGAAGGCCTTCGCCGCCGGTACCGTGCCAGCCGCCGTCATCATCATCGGCAACGCCCGGTCATATTCGGCAGCCGCGTCGATCACCGCCTGATAGCCGGCGAGGTTCGCCTGGCTGGATAGAACGTCCATCGACTGGGCGCGGGTGATGCGCGGCATGAACTCCATGGAAAAAGCAGTAGCACCGGCCCTGGCCAACGCGGCGACGCCGGCATCGTTGCCATAGGGATCCATGATGGCGATCACGGCAGTGCCCGGCCGATAGACTTTCAGCTCGGCATCGCTCGGCCGGCGCACCTTCAGCACGACATCAGCCCTGGAAACATCGCCGGCCTTGCCGATCGCGGCGCCGGCCTTGGCAAACTCCTCGTCGGGAATGCGCGACGCCGCGCCGGCGCCAGCTTCGACGACCACGTCGAAACCCAGCGCCGCCAGCCGCTTCACCGTGTCGGGCGAGGCCGCGACGCGCGGCTCGTTCGCGTCGAGCTCACGAGGGATGAAAACCGTCTGTCCCACCGCATGATCCTTTCGGCCGCAACCCGTTACCGCAAGACGCCGGCCGGCTCCCGGCGGCGTCCTCGACAAAAATTGGAGGAGTTATCGGAGAATAAAGGCGCCGACGGCCAGGATCAGAACGAACAGGATGGTCCCCGAGAAGAAGCCGCCCACAAAGAAGCCGAACGCCATGGCCAGAAGCACTGCGGCGCAAAACAGCGACCCGTATTTGGCCAGCATCAGGAAGCCGGCATAGGTGCGGTCGTGCTCGGCATAGTCCATCTTCGCGCCCAGTTCGACAGGACCGGTCGGCGTGTGTTCAGCCATAGGAATACCCCTTCGAAGACATCTTTCAGGCACATAGCGAAAAGCCGCGTTAAGGGCAATGGCGCTATTGCCGCATCGCCGCATCGCCGCAGCCAACAGTCTCAAGCGAAACTTGAAATCGCTGCGTCAATGATGTGGCGCAACGTGCGCAGCGGCTATGACTGACCCAACCCCTGAAACGAGGCGGGTCGGAGCGCGGCGATACCAATCACAATGGATGGCAGGTCCGCTATTGCCGATGTCGTTAGCTGGCGAGATGCGGGAACAGCCCGAGCAGGCCGACAACGATCAGATAAAGGGCGACGATATAATTGAGCAGCCGCGGCATCACCAGGATCAGCACGCCTGCAATCAGCGAGATAAGCGGGGTAAGGGCGAGTGTCGAAATGGTCATATCGGTTCCTTGGATCGGATCGCTATCGAAGCGATGCTTGGCGGATGCCAGCCTACCACCAGCACCTTGCCCAGAACGCCGAAGCTACCGGAAGGCTCCATGGGCTCGTTCAGGCGGCTTCGCGAAAATACTTGGCGGTAGGCAGGATGGTCAGCGGAGCGAGTTCGCCGGCACCGGGCGCATTGAATAACATACGCTGCTCCATTGGCGTCGAACGGAAGAATGGAAAGCGCGACAGCGACCGTTCGCGAATAGCGCCAACATCAGCACGGTAGAGCACGACCTTGTTATAGACGCCAGGATAGGCACGAGGCTCACTGATCTTCTCGGCGTAGTAGATCCGCTTGTAGAAGCCGGCGTGATCCTCGCGGATGGTCGAAAGGCAATAGGGCGCGTTGAAGTGAAAACATGCCATGCCGGCGAGCCGCAGCGTGAGATAGGGTATTTGCGGATAGACGCGCGACCATTCCGGGTCGGAGGCGAACCGACTGGGGCAGACGAAGCTCATGCCCTCCTCGAGCATCGGCATGACGATGTCACCGAAAGCTTTGGTGGAAGGCGATCTTGGCGTCGACAGCGTTACGTGATGAATACGCAGTGTGCTGACGAGTTCCTGGTCGATGTAGACACCGAACCGGAAGACGTTAGGCACCTCGTCGAGTTCGTCGTGAATGGTGTGGTTCTCGTTATCGGGAACCATATCGTTGGAACGGTACGACTTGTAGCGCAGGCGATAGATGTCCTCGAGATCCTCGCCCTTGTCGCAACGGCGGTATTCCGTCCGCTCCAGCATCGCCGAAACATTCCTGGCGAAACTAGACATAGTTTCGGACGAATTTTCACCGCCCGCGCTCGCCGCATGGCCGAGCGAACTCAACTGGGCACACATGAACTCTATTCCCCGCGATTACCGCCACCAGCCGACACTACGGACGGGTCATGAGATGTAAAGATGAAAATGAGTACGAGCTCGTTTACCGCTCGTTAAGGTTAACAATTAATAAAATTATACTAAAATACGCGGTTTTCAGCGCAAATCAGCGCCGCGGCGCCTTCCTTGCGGTCTGGATGTCTTTGGCGAATGGCCAGACGGTGCTTGACATCGTCTCGATGCCGGACGCGCTGAGTGCCGACCCGAACAGAAAGCCCTGGACCAGGTCCGGCTTGACCTGCAACGCCAGGATCTTGAGCTGTTCGAAGGTCTCGACACCTTCGACGGTAACCGAAAGTCCCAGCGGCCGTGACAGGTTGACGATGCCCTTGAGCAATTCGAGCGACCGGCTGTTCTGGGTAACGTCGATCAGGAACGAGCGATCGATCTTGATCTTGTCGAGCGGCAGTTTGTGGAGATAGCTGAGGCTCGAATAACCGGTACCGAAATCGTCGAGCGCGATGCGAACGCCGAGCCGCTTCAATTCCTCGATATATTGGCGTGTCAGCGACTTGTCATCGAGCAGCGCCGTCTCGGTGACCTCGATCTCGAGGCGGTCGGCCGGCAGACCGGAACCGGCCAGCGCATCGCGAACCTTCTGGATGACATCACGATTGCGGAAATCCTTGGCCGAGAGATTGACCGACACGCTGGTCTGGGCCGGCCATTTGGCGCATTCCGTGCAGGCCGCATGCAGGACGAAAGTGCTGATGTCGGAAATGATGCCCATTTCCTCCGCAAGAGGAATGAAGATACCGGGGGAGATCGGCCCGAGGTCGGGATGATCCCAGCGGCACAGCGCCTCGCAACTGGCGATCCGCATCGTGTTCATCGCGACGATCGGCTGGTAGACGACTCGCAGCTCCTTGTTTTCCACCGCACTGCGCAGATCCGCCTTCATCAGCTGGCGGCTGCGGAAGGCAGCGTCCATGGAGGCCTCGAACAGCCGCCAGCCGTTCTTGCCAAGCTCCTTTGCCTTGTAGAGTGCAAGGTCGGCCTTGACGATCATGGCATCGACGTCGGTATCCCTGACCCGCGAGAGCGCCGCACCTCCGCTGGCCTGGATGCGCAATCCGTGGCCGGCGACATCGACCTCGCCCTGTAGATTGACAAAGATCTCATCAACCTGGCCGGTCAGATGGCTTTCATCTTCGATGCGTTCGAAGAAGATCATGAACTCGTCGCCGCCGAAGCGGCTGACGGTGATACCTGGCCCGGCGATCGCGGCCAGCCGCTCAGCGACGGCGTAGATCAAACCGTCACCGACCGGATGGCCGAGCGTATCATTTACGCTCTTGAAATCGTCGAGGTCGAGCACGACCAGCCCGCAGAGACGGTCTGGATCGCCCGAGGCCATGGCCTCCACGACCAGCTCATGGAAATAGGCGCGATTGGGCAGACCGGTGAGACTGTCGTAGCGCGCCATGAAGCGGATCTTGTCCTCCGCCTCGACGCGGGCGGTCACATCCTCGAAAGTGATGACGCCCAGTTCCTGGCTGCCTTCCCGGGCAGAAAATTCATAGTGCTGGCCGTTGGCGAGCGAGACCAGAACCTTGCGGTCGCGGCCCTCGCGCAGGGCGCGCGTCAGTTGGGCTTCGATGTAGCGGCAATCCTTCGGCGCCAGCATGCCGCCGGCAACGCCGCGCATCAGCAGACCGTGGATCGACCGTCCGAGCAAGGCATCCGGCGATTTGAGCGACATCAGGTGCGCGGCTTCGGCATTGGCCACCGCTACCCGGCCGTCCGGACCGAGCATGACAAGACCATGCGACATGGTGTTGAGGGCGCGGTTGAAACGCTGTGCGATGCGGTTCGCCTTTTTTTCCTCCGAGACGGCGGCAAAAAGCACGTCGCGGACCGTGTCGGCGAATTTGCGAATAGCAAACAGGAATGGGGCGGACAGGAGCCCGAGAAGGATGTGGTAGATATCGCCACGTAAAAGGAACCCCAACGAGATCGGCCACGTCAAGGCAAGCGTCAGGATGGTGACCATGCGCGGGGAGCCATAGTTGCGCCCGGCAATGGAGGTGGCCGTGGCCAGCGTCAGGCAGACGGAGGCGATCTCAGCGAAATTGTCGCGCGCAAAATAGATGCCAAGCAGGCAGAAGGCGCCAAGCGTGAGCCCGTGCAAGGAGCCATAGAGGATGTAGTCGTTCTCGCGCTTGTGCGCCTCTTCCCAGGTCGCCGGCGGGGGCAAGCTGTTGTATTTGCGGAAGTTTCTCATACGGAAGATGCCGACGAGAACCATCGCGATCGCGACAAGCAGATAAAGCGGGTCGCCGCTTTTCCACCAGACAAGGCCGATCAGGAAGGTCTGCGCGACAATGCCGATCGAAAGCGTAACGCCGTCGCGAAACAGAGTTTCCACGAACGGAATGTAAACGTCGACCGGAATCTCGTTTTGTCTTTTCAGATTCACGCCTGGATCCCAACCCTTGGGAACCCAGCAGTGTCACATTGGCCTTAAGAAAGGTTTAGAGAGGCGGTTAGAGACCTGCCGGGATCCCCCGCTGACGCTGCGGAAACAGGGAAACTACCGTTCAGGTAAACAAGGCGTATCACGGTGCGGAATCATTCGGCGGCTTGAAGCTGCGGCCGCAGTGGCGCCGTCGAAAGGCGGTCGAGCAGACGCTGGCGTTCGCCGGCGGCTTTTTCGGCACTGGCCCGCTTGACGTGGCCATAGCCGCGGATGAGCGCCGGCACCGAGACAAGCGCGGCAGCGGCCTCGATCTTGCCCGGTGCCAGCGCGCCGGCGACAAGCTCCAGGTCGGCTTCATAGATGGCAAGAAGCTGCCGCTCCATACGCCTCTCGGCGCTGTAGCCGAACAGGTCGAAAGCGGTGCCGCGCAGGCCCTTCATCGCCGCCAGCAGGCGGAACCCGTTCATCATCCACGGACCAAAGCTCGATTTCTTCGGCTTGCCGTCACTGCCGCGCCTGCCCATGATCGGCGGTGCGAGATGGAATTCGAGCCTGTCGTAACTCTGGAACTGCTTTGCGAGATCTGCGGCAAAGGAGCCGTCGGTATAGAGCCGCGCCACCTCGTATTCGTCCTTGATAGCCATCAGCTTGAACAGGTTCTTTGCGGCAGCTTCGGTCACCACGGTCGAACCGGGCACGACCTTGGTTTCGGCCTTACGCAGCGCTGCCAGTCTGTCGGCATAGCGCTTGCCATAGGCGGCGTTCTGATAGGCGGTCAGGAAGGCGACGCGGCGGGCAATGATGTCGGCCAGCGTCTCGGCAATCGCGGCAGGCTGCGTGGCCTTGCCCGGCTGGGTGAGAAGGCCGCGCACGAAATCCGGCTGGTGGGCGGCGCGGCGACCCCAGCGAAATGCCGCGATATTCATCGCCACCGCCTCGCCGTTGAGCTCGATTGCCTTCTCGACCGCCTCGTCCGACAGCGGCAAGCCGCCATGCTGGAAGGCAAAGCCGAGCATAAACATGTTGGCGCCGAGCGAACTGCCGAACAGCGCGGTGGCGGTGCGGGTGGCATCGAAGAAATGCGCCTTGTCGTCGCCCGCGGCAGTTCTTATCGCTTTCTTCAGCCGCTCGATAGGCAGCGAGAAATCGGCCGAACGGGCGAACTCGCCCGGCATGATCTCGGCGGTGTTGGCGAGGAAGATGGTATGGCCTTCGCGCACCGCGGCCAGCACCTTCTTTGCACCCGAAACGACGAGATCGCAGCCAAGCACGAGATCGGCCTTGCCGGCCGATACGCGAATGGCGTGGATGTCGTCCGGCGTGCGGGCAATACGGACATGGGTGAACACGGAGCCGCCCTTCTGGGCGAGGCCGGCCATGTCGATCATGCCGCAGCCCTTGCCTTCGAGGTGGGCTGCCATGCCGAGCACCGCGCCTATGGTGACGACGCCGGTGCCGCCGACACCGTCGATGATCGCCGCCCAGCCTTGTTCACCGAGTGTAAATTGCGCCGGCGCCGGCACCCCCGCGAGCGGGTCGGCCGTGCCGGCTATGCCTTCGGCTTTCCTGATTTTGGCGCCGTGGACGGTGACGAAGGACGGGCAGAAACCATTGACGCAAGAGAAGTCCTTGTTGCAGCTCGACTGGTCGATCTTGCGCTTGCGGCCGAATTCGGTCTCGACCGGCTGGATCGAGACGCAATTCGACTGCACGCCGCAATCGCCGCAACCTTCGCAGACCAGCTCGTTGATGAAGATGCGCTTGTCGGGATCGGGGAAGGTGCCGCGTTTGCGGCGGCGGCGCTTCTCGGCGGCGCAGGTCTGGTCGTAGAGCAGCACCGAGACGCCCTTGACCGAACGCAACTCGCGCTGGACGAGATCGAGGTCGTCGCGGTGGTGGATGGTGGCGCCGGCGGGAAATTCCACCTTGCCGGTATATTTGTCCGGCTCGTCGGTGACGATGGCGATGCGCTCGACGCCCTCGGCGCGCACCTGCCTGGCGATCATGTCCACCGTCAGGCCGCCCTCGTGCGGCTGCCCGCCGGTCATCGCGACGGCGTCATTGTAGAGGATTTTGTAGGTGATGTTGGCGTCGGTCGACAGCGCGAAGCGGATCGCCAGCACACCCGAGTGGTTGTAGGTCCCATCGCCCAGATTCTGGAAGATGTGCTCGCGCTTCGAGAACGGCGCCTGGCCGACCCACTGCGCGCCCTCGCCGCCCATGGCAGTGAAGCCGACGGTGTTGCGGTCCATCCACAGCGCCATGAAATGACACCCGATTCCGGCGGCGGCGAGCGAGCCGTCCGGCACCTTGGTCGAGGAATTGTGTGGGCAGCCGGAGCAGAAGAAGGGCGTGCGCGAGGCGATGTCTGACGTGTCGGCCAGCATCGCCTGGAACTGGCGCAATTTCGCCACCCGCGCGGCAATTTCTTCCGACGGGCCGATCGTTAGCAAGATCCTCTCGCCGAGTGCGATGGCAATGTCGTTGGGGTCGAGCGCGCCCTTGGCCGGGAACAGCCAGTCGCCGCGTTCGTTTTTCTTGCCGACGATGACCGGCTGCGTGGCGGTGCCGTAAAGGTTCTCGCGCAGTTGCACCTCGATCAGCGAGCGTTTCTCCTCGACGACAACGATGGTGTCTAGGCCGCGAGCAAAGTCGGCGATGTGCTGCAGGTCGAGCGGCCACGGGCAGCCGACCTTGAACAGCCTGATACCGATACGATTGGCGGCCACTTCGTCGATGCCTATGTCTTCGAGCGCCTGCCGAACGTCGAGATAACTCTTGCCGATGGTGACGATGCCAAGCTTCGGGCTGCTGCCGCCTGAATAGACGATCCGGTTCAGCCCGTTGGCGTGGATGAAGGCCGAAGCAGCGGCGCGCTTGTATTCATGCAACCGCTCCTCCTGGCCGAGCATGTCGATCTCGTTACGGATGTTGAGGCCGCCGGGCGGCATGTCGAAGTCCGGGATGACGATATCTAGCCGGTCGAGCGCGGCATCGACCGAGGCCGTCGATTCGATGTTGTCCTTGACGCATTTGATCGCCGCCCAGGTGCCGGCAAAACGCGACATGGCAAAGCCGTAGAGGCCGTAGTCGATGATCTCCTGGACACCGGCAGGATTGAGGATCGGCACCATGGTGTCGACAAACAGGAACTCGGTGGCATGCGCGTTGGTCGAGGATTCGGCCATGTGGTCGTCACCCATCAGGGCCAGCACGCCGCCATGTTTCGACGAGCCGGCGAGATTGGCGTGACGGAACACGTCGCCGGAGCGGTCGACGCCCGGACCCTTGCCGTACCAGACCGAAAAAACGCCGTCACGAGTGCCCTCGCCCAGCAATTCGGCCTGCTGCGAGCCCCAGCAGGCGGTGGCGGCGAGCTCCTCGTTGAGACCGGGCTGGAAGACGATGTCCGACTGCGCGAGCTGGTCCCGGGCCTTCCACAGCTGCATGTCGAGGCCGCCGAGCGGCGAGCCGCGATAGCCGGAGACGAAACCGGCGGTGTTCAGGCCAGCCCGGCGGTCGCGCTCGCGTTGCATCAGAAGCATGCGGATGACTGCTTGGGCACCCGACAGGAAGATGCGCTCCTTTGCCAGGTCGAACTTGTCGTCGAGCGCGACATTGTGCAGCGTCATCAGGCATTTCCTGTGCGGAAGCCGCACCTAGAGGGTGCGCGGCCAACGTCGGAGTCAAGTACCTATAGTCTTTCTTCCCTTGCCGGGGAGGTCAAACAAAATCGAAGCCGCCAGGCGGTCCGCAACAAATCATCAACGCCGCGCCCGCCGGCGTAAGAAACCGCGCGTCGGCTGTTTTCGACAGCAATAAAATTCCGCGCCATCCGATGCCGTCGAAAAATGCGTCAGAGACCTTTCGAACAGTCGGGCTTAGGTTCGTTCGGCAACTTGCCGTCCGGGTGGCCGGCAAGGTCCGGATTGGGCGTATAAAGCTGATCGATGACCAGCGGCCGGTCGGGCAGGACGGACTGGTCCTCCGTCGACATCAGAGTGGTGTCGATCTTCTGGAGGATCGTGCCGTCAGCGTCCTTGATGCTGATCGCGATCGCGTAAGGCTTGTCCTTGACGACGCATTGAAGCGCCGGACTCTCCAGCGTCACCTTGTCGAGCTTCGGCCAGATTTTCTGCTCGACTGCCAGCGGCTCGCCGCCGGCCGGGTTTTGGAAGCTGGCGACCGCGACCTGCCCCTCCCCCATCGGCCGCAACGGCCGCAGCGTAACGAGGTAGGTCGCCCTGGCGAGGCGATAGTTGAACACGAATATCTTGCCTGAAATCTCGAACAATTTGCCATCGCCGTTGTCGTCCGTGCCCGTCTCGCGACAGGCGCCGAGCGCTGCAGCCACAATCAGCGCAACCCCGACAACGATCGAGCGCGAAAACAGCCTAGCCATTCTGGACCTCGCCATTGTGGACCTCGTTCGCCGCCGTCCGGCGGCGATAGTGACGGTTTGCCTTCTGGCGGTTGCCGCATACCGCCATGTCGCACCAAAGGCGGCTGGAATTGCGGCTTCGGTCGACAAACAGCCAGCTGCAGTTGGGACAAATCCTCAGCCTGGCGATGGTGTCGCCGCGCAGCAGCGACAGCGCCGAGACCGCCAATGCCGCCTCAAAGGCGATCGGCGTCGCCGGGTCGCCGAACGGTTTTCCAAGCGTCCCGATTTCGGTGCGGCCATGGGCGAGGCCGTCGGCGCAGGCTTCCAGGAATTCAGGCATGTCGGCGGTGGCGATCGCACCTTTCGACACCGCGCGGCGAAACAGCCGATCGGTGGTTTCGCGGATCGACAGTACCACCGGCGCGATCTTGTCCGGCGACGGGGCCTCCAGCCGCCTGCCGCCGAGCTCGGCGGCGCGAAAGCCGCTGGCGGCTTCGGCAAAGCGGGCAATCTCGGCGGGATCGTCGAAACGGTCGAAGGTCTTCTCCGGATGGTGCCGCAGCACAACGGTGTTCGCCGTGTCGAGCGCAAGCATGCCGCCGGTGAAGCGGTGCGGAGTCCAGGATACCGTCATGCGATGAAATCTAACCGATAAATCGCATTTGACAAGTTAGATTCCGAGTGCAACGCTCTTCACGGCTGCGAGCGCCGCGGCTTGTAGCACTTTGATTTTGTGCATGATCCCAGCGAAAGTCGATTTCCGATTATTCGGAGCCATGCACCGAGGATTTTGCATGCTCTATTTCTTCCAGCAGGTTCTGAACGGGCTGCATTCGGGCGCGCTCTACGCACTGCTTGCCTTCGGCTATGTGCTGACTAACGGCATCCTGCACCGCACCAATCTTGCCTATGGCGCGCTGTTCGCCTTTTGCGGGCAAACGATGATCCTCACCGCGGCATTCGGCTATCAGGCACTGTGGCTGACGCTGCTTGCATCGGTCGCGCTCGGCATAGTTGCGGCGTTTCTCTACGCGGCGCTGATCAGCCACGTTCTGTCACGAAGCATCTTCGAACCCTTGGCCGACCGCTCGCCCAATGCGATCGTGGTGACAACGCTCGGTATATTGCTGGTCTTGTCGGAAGCCAGCCGCATCGCCGCCAACACCCACGATCTGTGGTTGCCACCGATGCTGGCCCAGACCATCGTCTTCGCGCAGAGTGCCAGCTTCAAGGCGACGTTGACGCTGATCCAGTTGCTCGATTGCGCTGCCGTGCTGGCGGCCATTGCGCTGGCTGCGTGGGGCTTCACACATTCGAGCTTCGGCCGCAGTTGGCGCGCCGTTTCCGACGATCCCAAGGCTGCTGCGATGTGCGGTGTCGATGTCCGCGCGGTGTTTCGGCGTGCGGTGCTTTTCGGCGGCCTTTGCGCTGCGCTGGCCGGCGTGCTCGCCGGCTTCTACTACGGCAACATCAGCTTCGGCACCGGCCTGGTCTACGGGTTGAAGATCCTGTTCGTGACGGCAGTAGGCGGCTATCTTTCGCCGCTGCGGGCGGCACTGGGCGCCGCCGCTTTCGGCATGGCCGAATCGCTATGGGCCGGCTATTTCCCGCTCGAATGGCGCGATGCCTGGATGTACCTGTTCCTCGTCGCCATGCTTGTGCTGATCGGCGCCGGCCGCGACCAACAGAAGATCGCCTGAGCCGCACCCGACTTTGGTTGGTGAAAGAGCCGCATGTCCTTGGACATGCAAAGGACGCGGCAGCTTTTTTGCCGGTCGTCACCTCACAACTGTGTTTATGCGGGCAGGCCCGTGTTGACCCGCCGAACCACGCACTGCATACCGTTGGTCCACAGCGGCGCAACGGACAGGGAACCGCCGCGCTCTGACACAAGGGAGGAATGCATGGCAGGGCTTCTCGCTCTTTCCAGAACCATTGACCGTTTGAACGAATTCATCGGCAAATGGGTATCGTGGCTGATCCTGCTCGCAATTCTGGTAAGCGCCGCTAACGCCGTCATCCGCAAGCTGTTCGACATGTCCTCGAACGCCTGGCTGGAATTGCAGTGGTATCTGTTCGGCGCCGCCTTCATGCTGGCCGCCGCCTACACGCTGAAGCAGAACGACCATATCCGCATCGACATCGTCTACGGCATGTTCTCGCGCCGCGTGCAGCACTGGATCGACCTTTTCGGTCACGTCTTCTTCCTGATGCCGTTCGTGACATTGATGGTGGTCTATTTCGTTCCCTATGTGTCGCTGTCGTATCGCAGCGGCGAGATGTCGAACAATTCCGGCGGGCTGATCATCTGGCCGGCGAAGGCGATCCTGCTGGTCGGCTTTTTCCTGCTTGCGCTGCAGGGCATTTCCGAAATCATCAAGAAAATCGCCATCATGCGCGGTCATATGGACGATCCCACTCCATTCATATCGGTGCATGAACAGGCCGAGCTAGAAGCCAAGGCGCTCGTCGAAGAGGTGCGCTCGTGATCGAGTTCATCGCCCAGAACATGGCGCCGATCATGTTCGCCTCGCTGATCTTCTTCCTGCTGATCGGCTACCCCGTCGCCTTCTCGCTTGCCGCCAACGGCCTGATGTTCTTCTTCATCGGCGTGCTGCTGTCGCCCTATTCGGGCGGCTCGATCAACCTCGCCTGGCCGTTGCTGCACGCGTTGCCGGACAATTTCTACGGCAGCCGGGTGATGTCGAACGACACGCTGCTGGCGATCCCGTTCTTCACCTTCATGGGCATCGTGCTCGAACGATCCGGCATGGCCGAAGACCTGCTCGACACGATCGGCCAGTTGTTCGGACCGGTTCGTGGTGGCCTGGCCTATGCCGTGATTTTCGTCGGCGCGCTGCTGGCCGCGACGACCGGCGTGGTGGCGGCTTCCGTCATTGCCATGGGGCTGATTTCGCTGCCGATCATGCTGCGCTACGGCTACGACCGGCGGCTGGCATCCGGCGTCATCGCAGCATCGGGCACGCTCGCCCAGATCATCCCGCCGTCACTGGTGCTGATCGTGCTGGCCGACCAGCTCGGCCGCTCGGTCGGCGATATGTACAAGGGGGCGCTGATCCCCGGGCTCATTTTGACCGGCATCTACATGCTCTACATCCTGCTCATGTCGATCGTCCGGCCGAAGTCGATGCCAGCACTGCCGCTGGAGGCCCGCACGCTCGGTCACGGTGTGCTGTCGCTGCTGGCGGCGCTGCTGGCGGCGGTGGTGGTTTCCTATGCCGCGTATCGCTACCTCGCGCCAAACCATGGCGGCAATGCCGATATCCTCGGCGCCACCATCGGCGTGATCTTCATCTATGTCGTGGCGATCATCGACCAGCGCCTGAAGATCAACCTGATGTCGAGGTTGGCACAGCAGGTGATCATCGTGCTGATCCCGCCGCTGGCGCTGATCTTCCTGGTGCTGGGTACCATTTTCCTCGGCATCGCCACGCCGACGGAGGGCGGCGCCATGGGCGCCGTCGGCGCGCTGGCGATGGCGGCGATGAAGGGGCGGCTGTCGCTCGACGTGGTCAAGCAGGCGCTGGCCTCAACGACGCGGCTGTCGTCCTTCGTGCTGTTCATCCTGATCGGCGCGCGGGTGTTCTCGCTGACCTTCTACGGCGTCAATGGCCACATCTGGGTCGAGCACCTGTTGACGTCCCTGCCGGGCGGTGAAGTCGGTTTCCTGATTGGCGTCAACATCCTCGTCTTCGTGCTCGCCTTCTTCCTCGATTTCTTCGAGCTCGCCTTCATCATCGTGCCGCTTTTGGCGCCGGCGGCCGACAAGCTCGGCATCGACCTGATCTGGTTCGGCGTGCTGCTCGGGGTTAACATGCAGACCAGCTTCATGCATCCACCGTTCGGCTTCGCGCTGTTTTATCTGCGCTCGGTCGCCGCACGCGTGCCCTATCTCGACCGGCTCACCGGCAAACAGATCGCGCCCGTCACCACCGGGCAGATCTATTGGGGCGCAGTGCCGTTCGTCTGTATCCAGGTGATCATGATCGGCCTGACCATCGCCTTCCCGCAGATGGTGATGCACTACAAAGGCGCCGTCGTCGATCCAGCGACGATCGACATCAAGGTGCCGGAGATGCCCAGCCTGTCGCCGCTCGGCACGCCGCCGGCCGGTGGCAGCACGGCACCCGCTGCGCCCGGCGCGCAGGACCTGTCGCAGCCGCCAAGCTTCGACGAAAAGCCGCCCGCGAAACCGGCGGCACCGGCAACCGATCTGTCGCAACCACCGAGTTTCAATTGACGAAGGCCCGGCAGCCATGAAGGCGGTGCGACTGGAGCGAGTGGGCGGCCTCGCCGTGTGCGAGGTCGAGAAACCGACTGCCGGACCGGACGAGCTGCTGGTGCGGATCGAGGCGTGCGGCGTCTGCGGCACCGACCGGCATCTTTTCCATGGCGAATTCCCGTGCACGCCGCCGGTGACTCTCGGCCATGAATTCTCCGGCATCGTCGAGGCGATCGGACCTGCCGTATCCGGCTTTGCCGTCGGCGACCGCGTCACCGGCGATCCCAACATCGCCTGCGGCCGGTGCGCGCATTGCCAGGCCGGCCGGGTCAACCTCTGCGGCAATCTGCGTGCCATCGGCATCCATCGCGATGGCGGCTTTGCCGAATATCTTGCCCTGCCGCAGAAACAGGCTTTCGTCCTGCCAGGCGATCTGACGCCGACGCATGGTGCGTTCTGCGAGCCGCTCGGCTGCTGCCTGCATGGCGTGGACCTTGCCGCGATCAGACCAGGTTCGTCGGTTGCCGTGCTCGGCGGCGGCGTGATCGGCCTGCTCACCGTTCAACTGGCAAAGCTCGCCGGTGCGACGACCATCATCCTGTCGACGCGCCAGGCCTCGCGGCGCGCCCTTGCCGAGGAACTTGGCGCAACGGCGACGGTCGATCCCAGCGCTTCCGACATCACCGACGCGATCGTCGGCCGGTCGGGTTTGATGCCGGGCGGCGTCGACGTGGTGTTCGAATGCGCCGGCGTGAAAGACACCGTCGAGCAGGCGATGCGGCTGGCCAAGGCGGGCGGCACAATTGTCGTCGTCGGCGTCATGCCGCAAGGCATGAAAGCGGCGTTCGAACCGTTCGACCTGCTGTTCCGCGAGTTGAAGGTCCTGGGCTCCTTCCTCAATCCCTTTACCCATCGCCGGGCCGCCGATCTCATCGCCTCGGGTGCGATCGAGGTAGACCGGCTGATATCGCGACAAGTCGACCTCGACGAGGCGGTGGCGATCATTGCCAACCCGTCGGCACCAGGTGAGGTCAAGGTCCTGGTAGTGCCTCAGGGCTGATCGATCGGGCCAGTTGCCACCGGCGGGGCGACCGGTTACAGAAACTACGCCGAAAAAGACATTGCCGGTTCGGTAGTCCGGCTCTTCCCGTCCTGAGCACGATGCTCGGGGAAGCCTGTTCGCCACATTACTTGTGGGAGAACCCGCGGCCGGCAAGCGAGGCGAAACTCGCGAGCCGGTCGGGTCACGTCCGGATTTTCGGATGTAGCGGTCCCGCCGGTTTGCGCTCTTCGGTCGAAGCCTGTCCGCATTCAACCCGTGGCAGGAGACGCATCATGAAACAGAACCACATAAATCTCGTCACCACCGAAGTTGCCGGCCTTGCCCGCTTCTTCACCAGCCATTTCGGCTTTGAATTTGTCGCCGTGCGCGGCAAGGACGCCTTCGCGGTTCTGCGTGGCATCGATGGCTTCATCCTCAATCTGATGAAGCCGGGGAAAGGCGAGCCCGCCAGCTATCCGGACGGCTTTCACGTTGGCTTCTTCGTCGGCAAGCCGGAGTTTGTGCATGCAAAGCGAGCCGGGCTTGCCGATGCCGGCCTGCAACCGGGCGAGGTCCAGCAGCTAATGCGCGGCCGCATCCAGTCGACGACGTTCTATTGCCATGCGCCGGGTGGAGTACTGGTCGAAGTCAGTGCGTCCGAAGGCTGACAGGGAAGGACCGCGGGGCGTGGCTCGCGGTCCTTTGACGAGATCCATCAAACGCCTGGAGCGGAATGCATTCAAACCAAACGGGACATCCGCTTTGTTTTAGCCCTTTTCTGCGACGCCGAGTGGAGCCACTCGGCGTCGCAGAATATTCTAGAGCTTGCCGTTGCGCTGCTGGACCATCATGAAGGTGTCGTAATTGTACTCGGCCACCTGCGCCCAGAGATAATGCTCCTTGCGGAACGCCTTGATCGAGTCCCAGATCTTCTTGAACGGCGCGTTCGAGGCTTCCATCTCGGCATAGACTTCGTTGGCCTTTTCGAAACAGGCGGCCATGATCTCCTGGCTGAACGGGCTCAACTTGGCGCCGCCGGCAACCAGCCGCTTCACCGCCGCCGGGTTGAGGTAGTCGTATTTCTGCAGCATGTTGGCGTCGGCCGCTTGGGCGGCAGTGTGCACCAGCGACTTGTAAGCCGGCGAAAGTTCGTCGTATTTCGCCTTGTTGAACATCAGATGGACGGTCGGTCCACCTTCCCACCAGCCGGGATAGTAGTAATAGGGCGCAACCTTGTAGAAGCCGAGCTTCTCGTCGTCGTAGGGGCCAACCCATTCGGCGGCGTCGATCGTGCCTTTTTCCAGCGCCGGATAAATGTCGCCACCGGCGATCTGCTGCGGAACTACGCCGAGCCTTTGCACCACTTTGCCGGCAAAACCACCGATACGCATCTTGAGGCCGGAAAGGTCGGCGACCGTTTTGATCTCCTTGCGGAACCAGCCGCCCATCTGCACGCCGGTATTGCCGCCCGGCAGCCCGAACAGACCCTGCGTCGCCAGGAACTCGTTGAACAGATCGATGCCGCCGCCATGATAGTGCCAGGCGTTTATGCCGCGCGCGTTGAGCGAAAACGGAACCGCCGCCCCCAGCGCCCAAGTCGGGTCCTTGCCCCAGTAATAGTATGCCACCGTATGGCAGGCCTCGACGGTGCCGGCAGTGGTGGCGTCGGCGGCCTGCAGGCCGGGAACGAGTTCGCCGGCGGCGAAGACCTGGACCTGGAAGTTGCCGTCGGTCGCCTCCGACAGCATCTTGGAAAACACTTCGGCGCCACCATAGATCGTATCGAGCGACTTCGGGAAGGACGACGCCAGCCGCCAGGTCACTTTCGGGTTGGACTGGGCGATGGCCGGCGCAGCAAGTGTCGCGGCAGCGGCCGCGGCGCCGAAACCGGTGGTGCCGGCCTTGCGGATGAACGAACGACGATCCATGAAGTTCCTCCCTTTTGGATCAACTGACCGACATTCGGGACGCTTCGGGGCCCGGATCGGCTTCGAGCCCGACAATACACAGGCAAGGAGTCGAGTCCAGCGTGGCAGCCCGGTTTGAGTGGCGCATTTCGGGGAAATTCACGGCGTTGGGGCAGATCTTGCAACTATAGTCTAAGGTCGATTAACTGGCCTACGCGACACGCCGAAACTTGCCATGGAAATGCGCCTTCGGATCGCCTATTTTGCAGGCAGATAATTCGTTGCACCCGATGGGATCCGGACCAAATGCACCAGCCGCTCGTCGCCATATCGACCGACGTCCGCCAGTTCGACAATTACATCTGGCATGCCGCGCCACATCAATATCTTGAAGCGGCGCTTTCGGGTGCAGGCGTGTTCCCGCTGCTGGTACCGTCCTTCGGCGACCGGCTCGACTTCGATGAACTGCTTTCCGCCGTCGACGGCGTCATGGTCACCGGTTCGAAGTCCAACGTTCATCCCTCGCTCTATGGCGGTGACGCCAGCGAAGCCAATGGTCCTTACGACTCCGCCCGCGACGCGACGACGTTGCCACTGATCCGCCGGGCGGTGGAGCGCGGGGTACCGCTGCTCGCCATCTGCCGCGGAATCCAGGAGATGAATGTGGCACTGGGCGGCACGCTGGCGACCGAAATCCAGGAACGCGTCGGTTCGCTCGACCATCGTGCGCCGGCAAGCGACAATCAGGACGAACGCTTCGCCATCCGCCAGAGCGTGTCGATAAAACCCGGCAGCTGCCTGGCCGGGGTCTTCGGCGCCGGCGACATCCTGGTCAATTCGGTGCATCGCCAGGCCATCGATCGGCTTGGCCCGAAGCTGCAGGTCGAAGCGGTCGCCGCCGACGGCACTGTCGAGGCGGTTTCGGTCAAGGACGCCCGCGCCTTCGCTGTTGGCGTGCAGTGGCATCCAGAGTACTGGGTCGAATCTGACGACATCTCGGCAAAGATTTTCCGCGCCTTCGGCGACGCTGTACGTCTGCATCAGGCGGCGAAATCGGGCGCGCGCGCAGCGGCAGAATAGCGCTCGTCAGTTGCCGGCCGACGCCAGCGATAGCAGCGGCAGCGCCGGCGCGTAGGATTCGTAACCGTCGCCATCGGCGACTGAGAACATGACGATTGGATCGGTGCCGTTGGCGCTGAATGTGACCGTGCCGTCATTCTGCTCTCGCCAGAACTTCGCCTGCTCGACACCGGGCAACACCCGGCGGCAATTCGCGGCGACCGTCAACAGCGACAAGCCTTGCGAAATCTCGGCGCCACGGCTGACCGCACAAGACGCCTCGTCACCATGGGCTACCAGCCGGTAGTTGCCGGATGAAGGTGGTGACTCACTGGCTGCACGGCTTTCACCGCTACCGGCATAAAACAGCTGGACGCTGCCGAACAGCACAGCAACCGCCATCAATGCAGGAAGCGTTTTCATCCTGTTTCTCCGCGCATTTCAAGCGCGCCGCGTTCGAAGAGATCAGGAGGCGCGCTTCATCTTGCTGTCATGTGCTGTCAGGCGGACAGACACTAGGAAGGGACCAGAATGATTCCGAAGGGTTAAGCTGAAGTTAATAGATATGGCAGCCCGCTTACGGCCTTGCCTTGACATTTGCCGTCTCCGGCACCGGCGTCAGTGCCTTGCGCTGCGAAAACCACGAGACCAGATTGTCGACGCATAGGTCCGCCATGGCGCGGCGGGTGTGCTGCGAGGCGGAGCCGACATGTGGCAAAAGCGAGGTGTTGGGCGCGGCAAGCAACGCCGCTGGCACATTCGGCTCGTCGGCAAAGACGTCTAGCCCGGCAGCGGCGATGCTGCCGCTGGCAAGTGCGGCGGCAAGGGCTGGCTCATCGACCGTGCTGCCCCGGCCGATATTGACGAAGACGCCGTTCGGCCCAAGAGCCGAGAGGATTTCGGCATTGACTGCCCTTTCCGTCGCGGCCCCGCCGGGCGCCACCGAGATCAGTGTGTCGACCGCCTCGGCGAGACCTTTCAGCGTCGGGTGATAGTCATAGGACAGGCCTTCGACGCGGCGCCGGTTGTGGTAGGCGATGGGCAGCCCGAAAGCGTCGAGCCGGCGGGCAATGGCGAGGCCGATGCGGCCCATGCCAAAGATACCGACATGGCGCCCGCGCAGGGTCAGCCGGCTCAGCGGATAGTTGCCTTTGCGCAGCCAACTTCCGTCGCGCAGCCAGGCCTCGGCGCGCGGCAGTTCGCGGATGGTGTTGATCAGCAAGCCGAGCGCCGTATCGGCGACCTCTTCGGTCAGCACATCCGGGGTGTTGGTGACCATGATGCCGCGCTGTACGGCGTGGCGGACATCGACAGAATCATAGCCGACGCCGAAATTGGCGATGATCTCGAGCTTTGGCAGCGCGTCCATCAACGCGGCGCTTATGCCGCCGAAGGCGGCTATGCCGCGCACCGTACGGCGCATGTCGTCGGTGACCAGCGACGGATCGGCGCCTTCGATCCGGACGCGGCTGAACGCCCCGTCGATGCGGCCGACCGCATGGTCGTTGAACTGGCCCGGCACCAGAATGGCGACAGCTTGCTGTTCGGTTTTTGTCATGTACGTTCCACCGGTTTGCCGGTCGACTGGCGCACATGCAGTTCCGGCTTGATCAGTTCCTGCGACGGCCGCACCGTCTGTCCGTTGAGTTTGTCGAGCAGCGCGCTGGCGGCGCGGCGGCCAACCTCGCGCTGGCCGTTCCAGACCGTGGTCAGTGCCGGCGTCGCGATCGCCGCTTCCTCGAGGTCGTCATAGCCGGTAACGGAGATGTCGATGCCCGGCACCAGCCCCGCGCGCGCAATGCCGTTCATCAGGCCGATGGCGACGAGGTCGTTCCAGCAGCAGGCCGCGGTAGGCCTGTCTTTCAGCGCCAAGAACTGCCCGGCAGCCTCGAAGCCGGCCTGCTTGGTGCGCGGGCCGGCGATACGCCATGACGGCCTGACCTCGAGCCCTGCCGCCTCCATGGCGTTGACATATCCCTGATAACGGTCGCGGCCGGTCGACGTCTGGTCGGTACCGCCGATCATGGCGATGCGCTTGTGGCCAAGCGAGATCAGATGATTGGTAGCAAGCCCGGTGCCATAGGCATCGTCGCCGCGAAACACCGGCACGTCGGCACCTTCGACGGTGCGTGCAATCAGCACTGCCGGGAGACCGTTCTCCTCGGCCATGATTATGTCTTCGGGCGGTGTGCCGATGGCCGGCGACATGATGACGCCGTCAGCGCCGAGCTGCAGAAGCGTGTCGATGAAGGTGCGCTGTTTCTCGAGTTGGTCGTAGTGGTTCGACAGGATGAAGGTCTGCCGGCTGCGGTCGAGTTCGCTCTCGATCGAACGCAGTATCTCGGCAAAGAACGGGTTCATGATGTCGTGGACGACGACGCCGACAATGCCCGAGCGTGAGGTGCGAAGGCTGGCGGCGCGGCGGTTGTAGATATAGCCGATGGCGCGTGCATGTTCCTTGATACGGTCGCGGGTGCCGCCGGCGACCAGCGGGCTGTCGCGCAAGGCCAGCGAGACCGTGGCCGTGGACACGCCGAGCGCATCCGCGATGGTCGAAAGCTTGATCTTCTGTGCCAGCGCCCTGCGCTCCCGAAGCAATTTAAACTGTTTAAAGGCCGGCTCTTATGCCATCGATCCCGAGCAAATCAAAGTTTTTTTGCCAGCGCTTCCGCCTCCGCGTCCAGCGTCGCGCGGTTGTGCAAGCGAAGCCGGTGCTCGCGGTGGACGATGTAGAGGCCGCTGGCGACGATGACGGTGGCACCGACCAGGGTCCAGCGGTCGGGAAACTGGTTGAAGACGATCCGGCCGGAGATGATCATCCAGATCATCTGCGAATAGGGATAGGGAGCCAGGGCCGTGGTGGTGGCAAGGCGATAGGCCTGCACAAGAAGCCAATGGCCGATGGCGCCGAAGACGCCAAGCATCAGCAATATGAACCAGTGCCAGCCATCCTGCGGCAGCGAAAGCGAAAACGGCAGTGTCGGCAGCAGCAGCACGGCCGGCGCCAGCGCCGAAAACAGGATGAGACTTTCCGAGGTTTCCGTCGCCGACATACGGCGCGTCATGATGACGTAGAAACTGTTCGATAGCATCGAGCCGAGCGCAAAGAGATGGCCGACGCCAAAAACCCCGATGCCCGGCCGGGTGATGATGAGGACGCCGACAAAGCCGCTCATGATCGCCAGCCAGCGCCGCCAGCCGGCCCATTCGCCGAGCAACGGACCGGCAAGCGCGGTGATCACCATCGGGCCGAAGAAGTAGATCGAGGTGGTTTCCGCCAGCTGCAGCGTCCGCAGCGCCAGAATGTTGAACATGGTCGATCCGAACAGGAGCAGACCGCGCGTGAGATGCGCCGGCAGGTTGGCGGGACGAAAACGCAACGGCTCACGCCATCCGCGCAGAAAGACGCCGACAAGCAGGACATGGACCGCGAAGCGGGTCCAGGCGACGATCAGCGCCGAGACGCCAGCCAGCACAAGGTACTTGCTGCTGGTGTCGAGGAAGGTGAAAAACACATAGACGGAAAGCATGCACAGGATCGCCGCCGGCGACGTCGCGCTTTCGTCTTGTCTTGGGGGAGCATTCAATTTCAGGCCGGACGGGAAGCAAGGCAGTCCCTCACCAATGCGGGAATTGTCGCCAGCGGGCAAGCCAAAAGAGGCTGGCACACCGACAGGCGACGACAGGCTCAGTTTTGTTCCTGGTGGCCGGAGAGTCAGGTGTGCATGCGGGCACCCTTGGTGATCTTGTCGACGAGCTTCTTTTCGGCGCGAAGCGCGATGCCGACCACCTTGGCATCCTCCGGCGCAAATTCGGCAAAGACGGCACGGTTGGCCAGATCGTACCCAGTCGAAAACATTTCCTCGACATAGAGCGAAACCGTCACACCACGCTCCAGCGCCCGCCGCTGGATCGTTCCGAGCGCCTGGCCGTCTGCCGAAAGCACGATGACCGGCTGGATCGATAGCGGGTTGTAGATATTGCCGGCGCGGTCACGGTAGGGCTCGCCGATGAGGTCGGGAAACTGCGCGACGATGCCGCTGGTCAGAAAGGCGGTGACGTTGAGCTTCTGCCAGACGGGAAGATCGTCCCTGAGCACGATTGCAAATTTCGTATCGAACATGCGACAGTTTCCAATCCGAAAGGGGGCCAATCCGAGGCTGCGAGTGAAGCGATGCCGCACGGTCTAGACGGGGAAGCCTTTCAGGGTCTTGGACGTTTGTGCGTGGATGCAGCCGAGAACTGCATCGTATCGGCACCCGGTACTGCCGGCATGGAACGCATCGAGGCCCGGTTCCACGGCAACGCCTTCGATCTCCATCGCCACGACACCTATGCAATCGGGGTGACGCTTTATGGCATACAGAGCTTCCGCTATCGCGGCGCGACGCATCAGAGCCTGCCTGGCCAGATCATTATCCTTCATCCCGACGAAATGCACGATGGCGGCGCCGGCACAGAAGACGGATTGCGTTACAGAATGCTGTATTTGGAGCCGTCCCTGATGCTCGATTGCCTCGGCGGCGGGTCACTGCCGTTTGTCGGGGATGCCGTGATGACAGACCGCGATTTCCGCGCGACGCTGCTTTCGGCGCTCGGGCCGCTGGATCAGGAACTGGACGAGCTGTTTGTGGTCGATTTCATGACGCAGCTGATGCAAAGCCTGGCCCGGCACGCCGGTCGGCCGGCGAAACCGATAGCGAAAACTGCGTGGCGTGCCGCCAGTCTGGCGCGCGACTATCTGGAGGAAAATGTCGCGCGGATTGTACGTTCGGATGAATTGGAGGCGATCACCGGATTGGACCGTTATGCCCTGTCGCGGCATTTCCGCGCCACCTTCTCCACCAGCCCGCACCGGTTCCTGTTGATGCGCCGGCTTCAACGAGCCCGTCGGATGATCGAATGCGACGAGCCGCTGGCGCAAATCGCCATCGCAGCCGGCTTCAGTGACCAAAGCCATTTCAATCGGCATTTCAAGAAGGCGTTCGGCGTCACACCCGGACGCTGGTCGGCACTGACGCGGCGGCCGTCAGCGGCGAACGCGTGACCTATTCAAGGATCTTGTCCTCGATATCCAGTTCGTCATCGGGGAGCACCATTTCGCCGTTCGAAAGATTCGCTTCGACACGGGCAAGCAGCTTGAACAGCGATTTCTGATCCTTCTTGTCGAGACCCTTCAATGCCTGCTTTTCGGTCTTCTTCACCGATTTCTCGATGGCGTGGATGATTTCGCGGCCGGTGTCGGTGAGGAAAATATGCGCCTGGCGGGCATCGGCGGAGGAGGCCCGCTTTTCCAGAAAACCCTGCGCCTGCAGCCGGTTGATGGTCTTGGTGATGGTCGGCGGACGCACGCCGAGGCGGCCGGCAAGATTGCCGGGCGTCTGCCCGTCCTCGCGGTCGAGCGCCAGCATGATCTGGTCCTGACCGGCATAGAAGCCATGCGCCAGAAGCCGGGCGGCGAGCGCCGTGCGCGCCAGCCGCGCCGCCGAATGCAGCCGGCTCATTGTTGCAGTCTTGTCCGCCTTGGCCATGCTCATCCCTCCTCGGCCGAACCGGTGCGGACAGCATAGAAGCAGGCCGCCGATTGGCAATGACGATCGAAAACATTCCGGCTCGGAAAATAGCTTTGCCGGCAAGCATCGCGGTGTTCGCCGTGGCTAATGCCAGATGTTTATTTCAGTTAGATGACAAACGACTTTCCGCGACGGCTGGATGGCGACGTGACGAGGTGTCCTCAACCGGCCCTCACCGCGACCACCATCAAGGCCTGATAGGCGTCCGCCATTTCCCGCAGCGCTGCCTGCGACGGCGGCCCGGCCTGGCGGGCAATGCCGTCCCGCATGTTCGATGTATCGCGTTTGCCGGGGCGATCGTTATAGGGCGCGACGGTGGCGAATATCTGCTCGCTCAAGCTGTCGGGGAAGAACATCTGGCCGGTCATTGCCGAGCGGTCGTCGGGGAAGATCTTGAAATGGATGTGGGTGGTGCGGCCGCGATACCAGCCGGGATAGATGGTGGCGAAAGAAGCGATGCCGCTTCCATCGCTTCTCTGCCAGCCGCGCAGAAAGCTCTGGCCGGACGTGTCGATATCCTGCCCGTCGCCCTGTCCGGGATAGCCGGAATAGGCGCCCTGGGCGTCGCAATGCCAGATATCGACGCGTGCGCCGGGAAGCGGCCGGCAGGCGGCGTCGACGATTTGCAGCCGCACATTGAGGGCGACGCCCTTCTTGCCCTCGGTGATATCGGCGCGTTCGAGCTTCGGGTCGAAATAGAACGGTCCTTCGGTGACCTCGGGCGTCATGGTGCAGACGCCGGCACCGGCTTCGAACAAAGCAAGCCCGGCATAGGGCGAGACCTGCCCGGCCCTTGCGCCGGCGGGCAGGAATATGCCGCCCGTGATGACCGCTACAAGACCGAGAGCCTGCCGCCGGCTTAATGGCAAGGACTTGTCGGACATCTGGCGCCTCCTCAGTGCGAACAACCCCTCGCCCTATCTAGGCCCCACCGCCAGCCCGCGCCAATGAACGTTCGGCAATGTGAGGAAAGTTCGGCAATACCGGCCTCTTTGGCCCATCGGTTTGCCTCGTGCAAAAGCCGAGCACACATCCTATATGGAGCCGACAATCCCTATTCGAGGCACAATATGAGCGACGCACAGACGCAGATCCCCGTTACCGTCCTTACCGGCTATCTCGGCGCCGGCAAGACGACACTGCTCAACCGCATCCTTTCGGAAAACCATGGCAAGCGCTACGCCGTCATCGTCAATGAGTTCGGCGAGATCGGCATCGACAACGAGTTGATCGTGGAATCCGACGAGGAAATCTACGAGATGAACAATGGCTGCATCTGCTGCACCGTGCGCGGCGACCTGATCCGCGTCGTCGAAGGTCTGATGCGCAGGCCCGGCCGCTTCGACGCCATCGTCGTCGAGACCACAGGCCTCGCCGATCCCGTGCCGGTAGCGCAAACCTTCTTCATGGACGACGATGTGCGTTCCAAGACCAGGCTCGATGCGGTGGTGGCGCTGGTCGACGCCAAGCACCTGCCGCTGCGCCTCAAGGATTCCCGCGAGGCCGAGGACCAGATCGCCTTTGCCGATGTCGTCGTGCTCAACAAGACCGACCTGGTCACCCCCGAAGAGCTGAGCAAGGTGGAGGCGACGATCCGCGCCATCAACCCGGCGGCACGCATCCATCGCACCACACGCGCCGGCGTGGCGCTGTCCGAGGTGCTCGATCGCGGTGCGTTCGACCTGTCCCGGGCGCTGGAGAACGATCCGCACTTCCTCGAGGCGCATGACGATCACGACCATCATGATCATGATCACCATGATCACGAGGGCCATGATCATCACGATCATGACGGGCATGACCATCATCACGCGCACCCTTCCGACATCCATGATGTGACGGTGCAGTCGGTGTCGCTGCGCGGCGGCGAGATGGACCCGAAAAAGTTCTTCCCGTGGATCGAGAAGGTCACCCAAATGGAAGGCCCGAACATCCTGCGGCTGAAAGGTATCATCGCGCTGAAAGGCGATGACGAGCGCTATGTCATCCAGGGCGTGCACATGATCATCGAAGGCGACCACCAACGCGCCTGGAAGGACGGCGAGAAGCACGAGAGCCGGCTGGTGTTCATCGGCCGCGCACTCGACGCCGAGCGGCTAAAGACAAGCTTCCAGGCCTGCCACGCCGCTTGATTTAGCTGCCCTTTCCCCCTTCTCCCCCTGTGGGCCTGTTGCGTAATTCGCTGATTGTGATTCTCTGAGGTGGACGGTCTGAGGGAATCGCGATGGCAGTGAAGCAGACGGGC
>NZ_JAMYOG010000031.1:0-39034 GCF_040319725.1 Mesorhizobium sp. M0894
TTTTTTTCCCGGCGCGGGGCGTTTTTCCGCCACCGTGTGCACAATATATTGGGGCCCCCAACGCCCCCCGGGGGGGGGCGTGGGCTGTATGGGCCCCCCGGGCCTTGGCCCCCCTGCCATTCGCCCGTCTTTTGCGCTTCGGTTGAGGACAGATCGTAGCGGCCGATGCCGGCATGGGTGTCGATGACCCGAAACGCCTTGTCCTTCTGCTTCAGATATTCGATCAGCCGGCTGAGCACGGCATGCTTGACGACGTCGGCGAAGTTCCCGGCATGGTAGGCGTGGCGATAGTTCAATTGGAGCCCCTACCCCAGCGCGGCGGTGGCGGCTGCGAGTCCGGATTTTCCGGCCGGCGGCCGCCGAAACGGAATGCCAGCGCCAGCCCGGCCAGGCCGGCCGCCATCAGGGAAAAACCGACCGGCCGCGCCCGGCGGTCGACCTCGCCGGCAGCCGAGCGCAGGACGAGGTCGACGGCCCGCATCGGAATGCCCTCGGCGTCGCCCGGACCGACGGTGAAGATGTAGGAACCGGGGGTAACGCTCGGGATCAGGCCGGCCTCGTCGCGAAAGATCCTGTCCGGCAGCTGTGGGCTGACCTGGCGCGGATTGTCGGAGTGATTGAACTGCAGCGTCGAGGCGAGCACCGTCCTGCCGCCTGTGGCGGCGGTCAGGGTCAGCACGGTGCGCTGCTGCGAGACGATGCGCTCGGCTCTTGCAGTAAGATCGACCAGCACGCGTAGCGGCCCGTCGCGCGCGCTCAGGGCCACCGTCACCGGCTTGAACCGGCCCTGGTCGTAAACCCGCCAGGTGCCGATCTCACGGCCGGAGAAATTGGTCATCGCCCAGGGATAGACGACGCCGATGCCGGTACCGATGAGCAGGATCAGAAGAAACAAAAAGCGCATGCGGACAATGCCCCGTTGATGCAACTACCTCGCATTGGCACCGTCGCGGATACGCTCCATCTCGTCCAGCAACATGTCGAGGCCTATATCGAAGGTCTTGTCAAAACCGGCTGTGCCGAAATATGCCCCGGCAGCCATGACGCTGGGGAAATCCCGCGCTAGCGCTTCATCGCTCACCGTGGTGACCGCCGAAGGCCCCTTGGCGTAGCCGGCCGTCTCGTCAAGGATCGCGCCCATCAGATAGTAACTCGTGGCTCGGAACAACCGGGCGCTGAGTTCCAAACCGAAACCGCCGGCTTCGAACAGGCCGATCACGTCGTTCAGCTTGGCGAGACATGCCGGCGAATTCATGCGGTAGACCACAATGAACGGCGCAAAGGCCGGATGTTCGGTGGCGACCCGGCGGTATTCCTTCACGGCGACGTGGATCCGCTGGCGCCAAGGCATGCCGTCGTCAGGAATCTTGATCGAGCTGATCTGTCGATCGACCAGTGCCTCGTAAAGATGCGCCTGGGAGGGGAAATGATGGTAGATGCTCATCGCTTCGCAGCCGAGTTCTGCCGCCAGCTTGCGCATCGAAAAGCCGGAAAGCCCCTCCCTCTCGATTACCTCGAAAGCCGCATCCTCGATCATCTCGCGAGACAGCCGGCCGCGCGTTCGCTTTTTTTTGACTGATATGTCCATGGTGCCGCTTGACAACTTACGCTGTAAGGTTAATTTTCGACATTACCTTACATCGTAAGGCCAACAAAAACCAGAGGAGAACGCAATGAACAGCTTCCATATCGTTTTCATCCACGCCCTCTTCGCTTCATCATGCATCCTTGCTCGCCTCCACGGTCCACGCGCTGACCCTGACGCTGGCCTCCGCACCGGCCCGTGCCGACGACTATGACGCAACCATCAACGACATCCAGTCGACCATGGGCGCTTGGAGCTCTATCTTCAACGGCATGCAGGTCGATTTCGATACGTTCAGGAGGGAGACGGGCGGGCAGTAATGCTTTCGTTTTTGGAGCGGGATGCGTTCAAACTGAATTCTCCATCCCGCTCTAACTGTTTGTGTGATCCGCCAGCACCTCATTGATAACCCGCCACGATTTTTCCGCCTCGCGCTGGTTGCCGTCATGTCCCGAAGCGACGATCAGCGCCTTCCAGAGCGCCCAGCCCCGAGCGCGCGCCCAGCTGTGCTCGTCAAGGGAAATGGCGTCGCGGAACGCCTGGCGGCTCTCGCCGTAAAATTCCGTCCATGCGATCACCAGGTCACAGGCAGGATCGCCGATAGCCGAACTGCCGAAATCGACGACCGCGCAGAGCTTGCCATCTTCGACGAGCAGATTGCCTGAGGCAACGTCGCCATGGACCCAGACCGGCGGCCCTTGCCATCGCGAGCCGAGCGCGGTCGCCCACACCGCCTCGGCGGTTGCCTTGTCGATGCGGCCGCCGAGCGCCGAAAGCGCGGCTCGGGTCTGGGCGTCGTAGACTGAAAGCTGGCCACCGCGGTGGAAATTATGCTGACCTGCCGGTGGTCCGCCAGCGGCGTCGATCCGGTAGAGCGCAACCAGAAAGCCGGCCAGCGAACGAGCGAATTCATTGAGATCGGCAATCAGCCCACCAGCCGCCGGCCGGCCGCGAAGCCAGCGATAGACGGACCAAGGCCATGGATAGCCTTCACCGGGCGCGCCTCTGGCCAGTGGCACCGGTATCGGCAGAGGCAAGTGAGGCGCGAGGCGAGGCAGCCAGCGATGCTCCTTCTCGACCTGGGCAACATAGGCGGCAGCGCTGGGCAGCCGCACCGACATTCGATCGCCCAGCCGGAAGGTGCGGTTGTCCCAGCCGCCAGGCTCGACCGGCTCTACCGGCAGGTCCGCCCATTCAGGGAACTGCGCGGCAATCAAGCGGCGAACAAGTGCGGCATCTATCGATATGCTTGGTGTTTGATCATCAGGCGGCATCGGGCTTGCTCAGGTCTTCTAAGCCTTGCGTTCCCAGCGCCGGTCCGGTGTTTGCTGCCAGTAGGTCACGGTGTGGCCGGCCTCCTTCATTGTCTTCCAGTGCGTGCGTGCCGCCTCTAGCTGGGCTGCATCGTGGCCGTCGAACAGGAACACGGCGCGCTGGTAGCCGCCAAGCTCCGGCGGCACCGCGCCATCGACCAGGAAGCGTATCTGCGCCTGGTTCGGATTGTCAGGTCCGACGGTCAGAAGCACCGGCTGCTCGGCCGGATGGGCTTCGCGGTCCGTTGCATGGGCCAGGAACGAATCGTCCCGGAAAGTCCACAGATGCTGGTCCAGCGCGTCGCGCCGTTCCTCGGTGCCGGTCTGCACCACGGCGCGCCAGCCGCGATCGATGCTGCGCTCCAGGAGGCCGGGCAGCGCGTCCTCCAGGGTCGATTCGGTCAGGTGATAGAACAGGATTTCGGCCATGACTTCAGTCTAAATCATTTGGCGCGCCGCTCATTGCTCGTAATGATCGCGCACCAATCGGTCGAGCAATCTGACGCCGAATCCGGAAGCCCATGACTGGTTGATCTCGTTGGAGGGCGAGCCCATCGCGGTGCCGGCAATGTCGAGATGCGCCCAGGGCGTGTCCTTGACGAAGCGCTGCAGGAACTGCGCGGCGATGATGGCGCCGCCATAACGGCCGCCAATATTCTTCATGTCGGCATTTTTGGACTCGATCAGCTTGTCGTATTCGGCGCCGAGCGGCATGCGCCACAACCGCTCCTGCGTCGCCTGACCGGCCGCCGTCAGCCGGTCCGCTAGCTCGTCATTATTAGAGAACAGGCCGGCATAATGCTGGCCGAGCGCGACCATGATGGCGCCGGTCAGCGTCGCCAGATTGATCATGAATTTCGGCTGGAAGCGGTCGTTGCAGTACCACAGCGCATCGGCCAGCACGAGGCGGCCCTCGGCGTCGGTGTTGAGCACTTCGATGGTCTGGCCAGACATCGAGGTGACGATGTCGCCCGGTCGTTGAGCGTGGCCGTCGACGGCGTTTTCGACCAGCCCGACAATGCCCACGACATTGACCTTCGCCTTGCGCGCGGCCAGCGCGTGCATCAGCCCGGTGACGGCAGCAGCGCCGCCCATGTCGCCCTTCATGTCCTCCATGCCGGAGGCCGGCTTGATCGAATTGCCGCCGGTGTCGAAGGTGACTCCCTTGCCGACGAAGGCGACCGGGCTTTCCTTGGCCTTGCCGCCGTCCCACCGCATGACGGCGATGCGGGCGCCACGCGGCGAGCCCTGCGCTACGCCCAGCAGCGAACCCATGCCGAGCTTCTTCATCTCCTTCTCGGCCAGGATCTCGACCGTGACGCCGAGCGCCTCCAGTTGGGCGATGCGGGCGGCGAATTCCACCGGTCCCAACACATTGGCCGGTTCATTGACCAAATCGCGCGCCAGCAAGACGCCGTCGATCACCGCCGCTTCATCGGCAAAGGCCTTCTTTGCGGCCGCCGGATCGGCCGTGTGAATGGTCACCTTTACCGGCTTTTTTGGCTCACGCTTGCCGTCACCATTGTCCTTTTTGGTCTTGTACTTGTCGAAGGAATAGCTGCGCAGCAGGATGCCCGCGGCAAGCTGAACGGCTTGCCTGCCGCTGACGGCGGCGCCGGGAAGATCGAGCACGACGGCCACTTCGGTTGCCTTGCGAAAGGATGCCGCAATCGTGCCGCCGAGCTTCAGCCAGGCGTAGTCATCGAGATTGGAGCCCTTGCCGGCGCCGACCGCCACCAGCCGCTCGAGCGACGTCCCTTCCGGTGCCAGCACTTCGACCTGGCTGGCGAATTTGCCGGTGAAGTCGGCGACGGGAAAGGCCCGCTCGAGGGTCTTTGCCGGATCGCAGGCCCTGACCGCATCACCGAGGCCGCCCTCGTCGGCCGCCAGAACGAAAACGCTGCCCTTTTTGGGCGCGGCGAATTTGGCGAAGGCGATCGAGGGTCTCGAATTCATCATGTCCTGCTTTCGGGGAAATGCGTTGGATTATCGGGGAGAGGCGTTCGATTGGGCAGATCGGATCTAAGATGCCGTGTTATTGCGTCAGTGAGCGGCGGGTTGAAACAGCTCGATGACATTGCCGGATGGGTCTTCGAGCAGGGTCTGGGAACCGCCGACGCCCGTTATGATATCGTTGCGAAAGACAAGTCCAGCACTCTTGAGACGCGCAACCTCTTCTTTCAGGTCCGGCACCACCAGCAGGATGCGGTTCCAGCCTCCCGGCACCGGCTGCCGGCCGTCGGGCATCGCCCGAGCACCCGAACTGCCGGGTCCGCTTAGAAGGAGCCGTAACGCGCCGCGCGTGACGGAGGCAAAAGCCGGTCGCGCGTCCTGTTGGACGGCGAAGCCCAGATGTCCGCAATAGAAGTCGATCGAGGCGGCGACATCATCGACAATGTAGCGAATGCTGACTGGCGTCATGATCATTGACCTTTCGGTTCGAGCACGTTCCAACAAGGCGTGTCTATTGCGGGCGGAACAGTCGGCATAGTCCTGCTCATTATCGCCGCTTGACAATCCGCGCCGCTATCGCCCTAGCCTGAATGCGGGCATTGGCGAAACAACCGCGAATGCTCGGCCGCATGCCGGTAAACCACAGACCGGGCAATCGCGGGTCGGCTTCGCCGCCGTTGAAAAGCGGAACGCCCTTGCCGTCGAGAACGCCGAGCTTGCCGACCATCTGCTCCAGCCCGGTCCGGTAGCCGGTCGCTGAGATGACGATATCGGGCGTGATAAACCTGCCGTCGTTCAATATGATGCCGTCGCGAGTAAATTCTCGCAATGGCGGCACCACCACGATCATGCCTGCCTTGATGGCGCGAACCGCGCCGTCATCGGCTGCGATCGCGGTGTAGTCGGCGCTCAGACGGCTCGCACCTCCTATGGAGGCCGGCGGAAGCCCGAATTTCGTCAGGTCGCCGAAAACCAGGCGCTGGGTTGTCGCCATCACCGCATCGGCAATCCGTACCGGCAAGCGCGCCATGAAAGGCGAAAGCCTGTGGACGGCGATCTTGCAGATGCGTTTCGGCAGCAATGACGGACCATTGCGGGCCGACAGCCAGATGCTTTCGGCGTCTGCATCCGCAAGATGATTGAGGACGTCGAAACCCGAATTGCCGGCACCGACCACCAGCACCTTTTTGCCGGCATAGTCTTTCGCCTCGCCAAAATCTGCCGAATGGACGATCCGGCCGGCAAAATCCTTCATGCCTTTCCATGCGGGAATAAACGGCTGCCGGTCGCGCCCGGTGGCGACGACGACATGGCGCGCCGGACGGGATCCGGAATTGGTCTGTACGGTCCAGTGATCGCCATCGAACGTGATCTCTTCGACGGCAACGCCGAATGTGACAGGCAGCCGGTGCACTTGGCTGAAATCGTTCAGATGGCGAATGACGGCGGTTCTGTGCGGGAAGGCCGGGGTGCCTGCGGGATAGCCGATGCCGGGCAGCGTCGAGAGATCGCGATGCGTGTTGAGGTGCAGACGTTGGTGCCGCCGATGCCAGGGCTCGGCAAGCCGGCTCTCCTTTTCCAGGACGAGCGTCGGTACGCCGGCCTTCATCAGGGCGTGGGCGGCGGCAAGGCCGGCCGCGCCGGCGCCGATCACAATCGCGCCATCAAAGACCGCTTCCCAACCGGTTTGACTGCGCAATTTTTCCGCTTCCATGCTGGGGCTCAACAGATCCTGACCCGTCTTATCACGCCGCCGCGGCGGCGATCGGCGCGACATTTGGTCGTTTTGCCGCATTTGACAAGACTTTGGCCGAAATCGCTCCCATATGCGACATTGAACCATCCACGATTCGTCGCGGCACGGCCCCGCTTCCCGCCGCAACCTGTTGTTAACCAACAATGTTCGCCCTTTCTTATCCATTGCCGCCGACACTCCGGCCCAGCGGAATTTGCGATACGGGACAGAACCCAGATCGAACCGCCAAACTGAGCCAGTTGTGCAGCCGGCGCCGGACGACTACCTTATTCCAAGGCATGATGCCGTTCGAAACCGCCGAGAAAAGCCTTCATGAAGGTCGTTGAACGTTACATCATGCGCCGTGCTTTCGCGGTATTCGCGCTGGCGCTCGTTTGGACGCTGGCGATCGTCTGGACGACTCAGGTGCTCGCCCGCATCGACCTCGTCACCGATAGCGGTCAGTCGGCCCTCACCTTCTTCGAAGTCGCAGCGCTGATCGTCCCGTCGATCGTTCCGATCGTCGTGCCGTTCGCCCTAGTCGTCGCGGTCGCGCAGATCCTCAGCGTGATGAATTCGGATTCGGAGCTGGCCGTCATCAATGCCGCCGGCGCTTCACGCTGGACCATCGTCAGGCCGATCATGCTTCTGGCACTCGCAGCCAGCGTTTTTTCGTTTGCTGTCGACAATGGCGTCGACCCTTACGCACGCCAGAAGAACCGCGAGTTGATTGCTTCGTCGCGTGCCGATCTGTTGTCGTTGATCATCCAGGAAGGCACCTTCCGCAAGATCGATGATGGCCTGTTCCTGCAGGTTGGCGAACGGCTTCCCGACAATCGCCTCGGCGGCATCTTCGTCGCCGACTCGCGCGAAGAAGGCGTCAATCTCATCTATTATGCCAAGACCGGCAGCATCATCGAACGCGGCGACGAGAAGGTGCTGATGATGAATGACGGCGTCATCCATCGCAAAACCATGACCGGCGACCTCTCGGTAATCCGGTTCACCTCCTACGCCTTCGACTTGTCCGCTTTCTTGTCGGCGTCATCTGACATTCTGCTTTTGCCGAAGGACCGGACGACCCAGTACCTGCTCAATCCCAGTCCGAACGACAAGATGTACCAGCAAAAGCCGAACAGGTACCTGGCCGAGCTCAACCAGCGTTTTTCCGAGTGGTCCTATTCGCTCGTCTTTGCGCTGATCGCGCTTGCGGTCGCCGGAGATGCGCGCTCGCATCGCGAGGCGCGCGTGCACCCGCTGATCACGGCAATCGCGATCGCGCTGTTCGTGCGCTGGCTCGGGTTCTTTGCCGCCGGCAAGGCCGACAAGGTGCCGCAATATGCCTATATGGTCTACGGCGTCCCGATCGTGGCATCGGCGATCGCTATCTGGTTCATCGTTTCCAACCGGACGATGGAACTGCCGGTTGCTTGGGCCGATTGGATAACCAATCTTGCCGGCCGCTTCAATGACGGCTGGAGCGCCGTCAAGCTCCGCTTTGCCCGGCGTGGCGCATCCGGACAGGGAGCCGGCTGATGGGCTGGACTCTGGGTCGGTACTTCTTCTTTCGCTATGTGACGATCACCATCTGGTTCTTCATTGGCCTTTTGGCGCTGGTGTTCCTGATCGATTTCACCGAGCTTTCCGGCCGCACGACCGGCGTGCCGGGCTTCACCTACGCAACGGCGTTCGCCATTTCGGGGCTCCGGATGCCGATGATCATGCTGCAGACGGTGCCGTTCGTCGGCCTGTTCTCGGCGATGGCGACCCTGGTGTCGCTCAACCGCAAATATGAATTGGTCATCGCCCGTTCCGCCGGGGTTTCCGCATGGCAGTTCCTGCTGCCGTGCTGCATCGGGGCGCTGCTGTTTGGGGCCTTGTCGGTTGGCGTCATCAATCCGATAGCCGCGCACGCCTATTCCTGGTCCGAGCAGATCGAGACCCAGCTCCGTTCGGGCAAGTCGAACACCGTCTCGGCCGACGCCGCGCCCTGGATCAGGCAGAAAACCAGCTCCGGCGATACCATCATCGGCGCGCGCGCCATTCTCAATCAAGGCCTGGAGATGGCCGACGCGGTCTTCTTCAGTTTCAGCCCGCAAGGCGACATCATCGAGCGCAAGGATGCCGCGCACGCCTTTTTGCGGGACGGCTACTGGGAATTGCGGGACGTCAAGGTGTTCCGGGACGGCACCATCCAGTCGTTACCCAGCGATCGGCTGCCGACCGATCTCAAGCCGGAATTCGTGCAAGAGCGGTTGGCGCGCCCTGAGACCATCCCCTTCTACGATCTGCCCGGCAAGATCGAGGTGGCCCGCTCCTTCGGCCTCAAGGCAAATGCCTTCGCCATGCAGTTCGATTCCCTGATTGCGCTGCCCTTCCTGCTCGTCGCGATGACGCTGATTGCGGCAACGGTATCAATGCGATTTGCGAGGATGGGGCAGTCGGCGACGATGATTCTGGGTGGCATCGTGGCCGGCTTTCTGCTTTATGTCGTTTCGGTGCTGGTCAAGGCATTCGGCGTAGCGGGATTCGTACCCACTGCCGTAGCGGCTTGGGTCCCGGTTGTCGTGGCTATGTTCTTCGGGGTGACATTCCTGCTATACAAGGAAGACGGCTAGTGAGGGAGGCGGTTTTGCGCAGCCATAGGCACGCCGGTTTGGCACGCCTCTCTGCGGCGAGCGCCTTGGCATGCCTGCTTGCCGGCGCTGCCCCGGTTGCTCCGGTTTTCGCCCAGGACGTCAGTGAGCTGGCAACGAAGGTTCCGAGCGGCACGCAGATGCTGCTGGCAGCCGATACGCTGGTCTACGA
This sequence comes from Mesorhizobium sp. M0894, assembly GCF_040319725.1. Lineage (NCBI taxonomy): Bacteria > Pseudomonadati > Pseudomonadota > Alphaproteobacteria > Hyphomicrobiales > Phyllobacteriaceae > Mesorhizobium > Mesorhizobium sp. M0894. The sequence continues at coordinate 9,395 of NZ_JAMYOG010000031.1, forward strand.
CAACGACAAGCAGACTGTGACGGCCGTCGGCGGCGTCCAGATCGACTATGGCGGCAACCGTCTCGTCGCCCAGCGGGTCGAATACAACCGCAACACCAAACGCCTCGTCGCCAGCGGCAATGTCGAGCTCGTCAACAGCGACGGCACCAAAATCTATTCGCAGCATGCCGACATCACCGACGATTTCGCCGACGGCTTCGTCAACGCGCTGCGTGTCGAGACCGTCGACAAGGCGTATTTCGCCGCCGAAAGCGCGGAGCGCATGGGCGGCGTGCTGACGACGTTCCACAATGGCGTCTACACCGCCTGCGAGCCGTGCGAGGACAAGCCCGACAAAGCGCCGACCTGGCGTATCAAGGCCAGGAAGATCATCTGGAACGGCGAGAAGAAGACGGTTCGCTTCGAGAATTCGAATTTCGAGTTCTTCGGCTTTCCACTGGCCTATCTGCCGGCTTTCGAGATCGCCGACCCGACGGTCAAGCGCAAGAGCGGCTTCCTGATCCCCGGCGTCGCCTACAAGAGCGATCTCGGCGTCGGTGTTAGAGTCCCCTATTATTTCGCGCTCTCGCCGACCTACGATCTAACTGTCACCGGCAGCGGCTATACCAGACAGGGTTTCCTCGGTGAGGCCGAGTGGAGGCAGCGCTTCAACAACGGTCAGTACAGCCTGAAGATTGCGGGCATCCGGCAAGAGAATCCCGACGCCTTCATCGACGACAATGGCCACAACGTCAGTTCGGGTACCGAGGGCGATCCGAACAGGTTCCGCGGCATGATGGGCACCCAAGGCCAGTTCGCCATCAACCCGCGCTGGGACTTCGGCTGGGACATCCTGCTGCAGAGCGACAAGAGTTTCTCGCGCACCTACGATATCGACGGCTTCAACGATAGCGTACACCGCTCCGAGGTGTACCTGACGGGGCTCAACGATCGCAATTATTTCGATGTGCGCGCCATGCACTTCGACGTTCAAGAAGACACCCTCGCCAGCGATCCGACCGCCCGCGCCGCCAAGCAGCCCTGGGTGCTGCCTTCGCTCGACTACGCCTATATCCCCGACATGCCGGTGGCCGGCGGGCAGCTGTCGTTCGACGTCAACGCGCGGATCATAGGCCGCGACAGGCTCGATACGGCTCTTGCAGATTCGGGCATCCCTTCGTCCGTCAACAACGTCCGCGGCATCGACGGTCAATCCGGCCGCCTTACCGCGCAAGCCGAATGGAAGCGCACCTTTACCACCGATGGCGGGCTGCTGCTGACGCCGCTCCTGGCGCTGCGCGGCGACGCCGGCTATGTCAACGCCTCCTCGGCCTCGCTCGACGCCGTCAACCAGATGGCGACCAATCTCGGCGTTGACGACGACATGCGTTCGTCGCTTGCCCGCTACATGGCGACCGCCGGCCTTGAGATGCGCTGGCCGGTGCTGTTCTCGATGACCAGTTCCAGCCATGTCTTCGAACCGATGGCGCAAGTGTTCATGCGTCCGAACGAGCAATATGTCGGCGGGCTGGCGGTCCCTAACGAGGACGCCCAGAGCTTCGTCTTCGACGCCACGACGCTGTTCGAGCGCGACAAATTCTCCGGCTATGATCGCATGGAAGGCGGCACACGCGCCAATGTCGGGCTGCGCTATTCAGGCGCATACGACAATGGCTGGAGCACCAATGCGGTGTTCGGCCAATCCTACCAACTCGGCGGCCAGAACTCGTTCGGCACGCCGGATCTGGTCAATGTCGGCGCCTATTCGGGTCTTGAAACCGCAACCTCCGACTATGTCGGCCTTGTCGGCTTCAATAGCCCCAGCGGATTTTCCGGCTCGGTCAGCGGCCGTTTCGACGAGCAAAGCTTCGAGGTCCGCCGCGCTGAGGTAAAGGCCGCCTTTTCAGGCCTGCCCGTATCGCTGAGCGCCAAATACGCCTTCATCCAGGCGCAGCCGCTCTATGGCTTCTCCACGGATCGCCATGAGATCACGCTCGGCGCCTCGACGCATCTTGCTGAGAATTGGCGCGTCTTTGGCACCGGCACGTATGATCTGGAGCAGAGCATCCTGGTCAAGGACGGGGTCGGCTTTGCCTATAGCGATTCGTGCTTTACCTATTTGATGACGTTTTCGGAAAGACGTGACCTGAACACCAAGGAAGTATCGCAGAACGTCGGCTTCAACCTGTCGTTCCGCACGCTCGGCGATTTCGGCTCGTCGCAACGCTCCATCGACACCATCCAATAAGGGGAGCAGCAGTCGGCAACGGGGCGGCTGGCGGACGACATTGTTTCGCCGCATAGAGCAGGCACGAATTTCCGCGGCCTGAACTGGGACAGGTTGGGCCGAATCGAGATGGAATTGGGATGCTTTCGATGAGGAAATACCTCTTTTCGGCAGGCTTCGCGCTGCTGGTGGCGGTCTCGATCACCGCAGTGACGCGGCCGGTTTTCGCCAGCGAGATCAAATACGTCGTCAACAATATACCGATCACCACCGGCGACATCCAGCATCGCGCGGCTTTCCTGCGCCTGCAGCACAAAAAGGGCGATGCCGGCCAGGAAATGATCGACCAGACGCTGCGCATGGCCGAAGCCAGGCGGCTCGGCATCCGCATCAGCGACGCGCAGGTCGATGCCGCTTATCAGCGTTTCGCCACGAGCAACAAGATGCCGCTCAAGCAGCTTGACGGCGCCATGGCGCAATCCGGCGTCTCCAAGGAGCATTTCAAGGAGTTTATCCGGGCGCAGATGGCCTGGAACCAGGCGCTGACCGCGCGTCACCGTTCTAGCGACGGCGGCGGCGCCATAAGCGAGCAGGACCTCGTCAAGCGCATGCTCGAGAAAGGCGGTAGCAAACCGAGTGCCACCGAGTACATGCTGCAGCAGGTCATTTTCGTGGTGCCGGCCGCCGAGCGAAGCGCGACGCTGGCCAAGCGCAAACGCGAAGCCGACGCCATGCGCGCCCGCTTCAACGGCTGCAACACCACGCGCGAATTCGCCAAGGGCCTGATGGATGTCACCGTTCGCGATCTCGGCCGGGTGCTGGCGCCGCAATTGCCGCTGGACTGGGCCGAGCAGATAAAAGCTACAAAGGTTGGCGGCGCCACCACGACGCGCGAAACCGACCGCGGCGTCGAATTCATCGGCATCTGCTCGTCGCGCGAGGTGTCAGACGACAAAGTCGCGCAGATGGTGTTCCAGAATGAAGGTTCGAGCGACAAGAACGCCGACGAGCTCTCGAAGAAATATGTCGAGGAGTTGCGGAAGAAAGCCCGCATCATCGAGCGCTGAAGTCGCGATAGCCGTGCCTCACGCAGAGCTTCCGCTGGCGCTGAGCGTCGGCGATCCGTCCGGTGTGGGGCCGGACATCGCCATCGCCGCTTGGCAGGCCCGCGATACCGCCGGCGTTCCGTCTTTCTATCTTCTTGCCGATCCGGCACTGATTGCCGCGCGGGCGCACAGGCTCGGCGCCGATATTGCGATGGCCGAGACAACGCCGGCGCTAGCGCCGGAGATGTTTTCGCGCGCGCTGCCGGTGGTGGCGCTTGCCGCCCGTTTCATCGACAGTCCCGGCCGCCCTGATCCAGCCAACGCCGCCGGCATCGTCGAGGCGATCGACCGCGCCGTCGCCGACTGCCTGGCCGGCCGCGCTGCCGCGGTCGTCACCTGCCCCATTGCCAAGAAGCCGCTCTACGATGCCGGCTTTCGCTTTCCCGGCCACACCGAATATCTGGCGCATCTGGCATCGCTTCATACCGGTACCGAGGTGACGCCGGTGATGCTGCTTGCCGGACCGGACCTGCGCACCGTGCCGGTCACCATCCACATCGCGCTGGCCGAGGTGCCGAAGGCGCTGACGACCGACCTGATCGTCACCACCGGCCGCATCACCGCCGCCGACCTTGCAAACCGCTTCGGAATTGCCAAGCCGCGGCTCGCCATTACCGGCCTCAACCCGCACGCCGGCGAAGGCGGCGCGATGGGCACCGAAGATGAGCGCATCGTACGCCCGGCGGTCGACAGGCTGAGGCAGGAAGGGATCGACGCCTTCGGGCCATTGCCCGCCGACACGCTGTTTCATGCTCGCGCCCGCGCCGGCTACGACGTGGCGCTCTGCATGTATCACGACCAGGCGCTGATCCCGGCCAAGGCGCTGGCGTTTGACGAGGCTGTCAACGTCACGCTCGGCCTGCCCTTCATCCGCACCTCGCCCGACCATGGCACCGCCTTCGACATCGCCGGCAAGGGCATCGCCCGCGCCGACAGTCTGATTGGCGCACTGAAGCTCGCTCGCCTACTTGCCGATACTGGGACAAAAACTGCAGGCCAATGAGCCCAATCCGATGATCCTAACCCAATGAGCCCAGCCCGATGAGCCCAGCCCGATGAGCATAGACGGGCTGCCGCCGCTGCGTGAGGTGATCGAGCGCCATGGGCTGCAGGCGAAAAAGGCGCTCGGCCAGAATTTTCTGCTCGACCTTAACCTGACAAGCAAGATTGCGCGGACCGCCGGCGACCTGAGCGACGTTACGGTTATCGAGGTCGGTCCCGGTCCGGGCGGGCTGACTAGGGCCCTGCTCCTCAACGGCGCCCGGCGGGTCGTCGCGATCGAGCGCGACGAGCGCTGCCTGGCGGCCTTGGCCGAGATCGCGAACCACTATCCGGGTCGGCTCGAGATCGTGGCCGGCGATGCGCTGAAAACTGATTTTGCAGCGCTTGCCAAAGGAGTGCCGGGAAGCAGCGGGTCGGCGAAAATCGTCGCCAACCTGCCTTACAATATCGGCACCGAATTGCTGATCCGTTGGCTGACCGTCACCGAGTGGCCGCCTTTCTACACATCGATGACGCTGATGTTCCAGCGCGAGGTCGCCGAACGCATTGCAGCCAGCCCCGGCAGCGAGGCCTATGGCCGGCTCGGCGTGCTGGCAGGGTGGCGGACGGAGGCGAGGATTGCCTTCGACGTGCCGCCGCAGGCGTTCACGCCGCCACCCAAGGTGACGTCCTCGGTTGTGCATCTGGTGCCACGCGCCAGCCCCTTGCCGGCAGAGGTGAAACGGCTCAGCCGCGTCACCGAAGCGGCGTTCGGCCAACGCCGGAAAATGCTGCGGCAGAGCGTGAAAAGCCTTGGCGGCGAGGCGCTGCTCACCCGCGCCGGCATCGATCCGACCAGGCGTGCGGAGACGCTCAGCGTCGAGGAATTCGTGCGGCTGACGAATGCGGTGTGAGGCTGTGATGCAGGAACTTGGAGTGGTCGCTCGGCTTTTCCCACTTATCGAGGCAGGCGAGAAAATACCCACCATACGCTGGCGCGAAATATCGATTTTGCCGGGCTATATGCGCTATGTTTGTGACGGCGATGCCAGCAGGATCGCGATTGTGTGGGTCACGCGCTGCACCGATCTGCGCCTGTCCGAGGCGGCAGCGTTCCTTGGAGAGAATCGGAATGGCCCCAAGAGGTCACGGGGATGCGAGAGCACTATCCGCAGATCGGACGGACCGACATTGTACAGATCATTGAACACTTGACACCCGCCCAGACAAGCGTCGCCCCGACTACCCGCCTGAAGTCCGATAAAAGTGTGCTATCTGGTAAACTTCGATCGCACAGAGGAATGCCAGTCGTGACGCTGCAGGAGCCGACCAACACCCGCACGCTAGGTGGATCATGCCAGTGCGGTGCAGTCACCTATAAGGTGACGGACGAGTTCATATTTGCCGTGAATTGCCATTGCTCGATCTGCCGTCGCGCAACCGGCGCAGCGTTCAAGCCACTCGCAGGCATAGAGCGTGTCAAATTGCGCATCACGAGTGGGGAGGACAAAATCCAGATCGTCGACGGCAATAGCTGGCATGACGAGCGATGCAAGCTATGCGGGTCGTTCCTTTTTGCGGTTGTTCGTGACGGCGCGTTCGCCCACATCGCTATGGGGACCCTCGTCGACGACCCAAACATTCGCCCAAGCGCGCACATTTTCGTCGGCTCCAAGGCACCTTGGTTCACCATTACAGACGACCTGCCGCAATATGACGAAAATATTGTCGAAGACAGGAGCGAATTCACGGAAGCGTCGAGCTTCGTGTCGTTCCATCAGGAGAGCGATACCGCAAAGCCGCGTTGAACCCCCGGCCGTGCCATCATAGTCCCATACCAGCGCTCAACATTCGGAAATTCGGCAAGATCGACTTGATGCCGCTCGTGCCGCCATGCCCAGCCGAGAATAGCAAAATCGGCGATCGACAGCTCGCCCGAGAAATACTCGACCTCCGCCAGCCTCCGATCGGCGACTCCGCACAGGCGTCGGGTCTCTGCGCTATAGCGTGCCAGTCCGTAGCGGCGGTCCTGGTCGTCGGTCACGCCAAGAAAGTGGTGCACCTGGCCCGGCATCGGACCGAAACCACCCACCTGCCACATCAGCCATTCCAACACAGGGACTTGCGCGCTGAGTCTGGACGGCCAAAAGTGGCCGGTCTTCTGGCCTAGGTAAATTAGGATGGCACCCGACTCGAACACGCTGATCGGTCTACCGTCCGGTCCGGCGGGATCGACGATGGCGGGGATGCGATTGTTGGGGCTAATACGCAGAAACCCAGAGGCATGCTGTTCGCCCTTCGTGATGTCGACCACCTTCACCGTGTAGGGCAGCCCCATCTCCTCGAGCGCGACGCTGATCTTTCGGCCATTCGGTGTGTCAAAAGCCCCATAATTCAATCGGCATGCCAACTCTCTATCGCGTTTTATGCCGACGTTGATCGCTGGTACGAGGGCGTCTCTCTCGTCAACCAACATCGGCAAATGTCAATTATCCCGACAAGTGGACACTATCTTCGTGTGATCGCCACCGTCCCGAAAGACGCCGCAGGCCGGACGCTTACGATAAAGGTGCTCAATCCGTCTTCTCATCGAGCAGCCCCGAGACGAAATCGAACAAGCCCGGCCGGCGATCGCGTCTGAGCCGTTCGGCCGTGACGATGCCGCGCACCTCGGCGAAAGCGCGGTCAAGATCGTCGTTGACGATGACGAAATCATATTCCTTCCAGTGCTCGATCTCATTACGGGCGTTCTTGAGCCGCGTCTCGATTACCGCTTCCTGGTCCTCGGCGCGACGCTTCAGCCGCGCCTTCAATTCCTTCATCGACGGCGGCAGGATGAAGATCGAGACGATGTCGGCGCGCATCTTCTCCTTGAGCTGCTGAGCGCCTTGCCAATCGATGTCGAACAGCATGTCGCGGCCTTCTGCCAGCGCCTGTTCGGCCGGCTCGCGCGGCGTCGCGTAGCAATTGCCGTGCACCTCCGCCCATTCGAGCAGCGCATCGGAATCGCGCAGCCGCTCGAACTCGCGCATCGTGCGGAAGTGGTAATGGACACCCTCGATCTCGCTGCCGCGGCGTGGCCGCGTGGTGACCGAGACCGACAATTCCAGGCTGGAATCGCTCTCCAGCAGGTTGCGCGCGATCGTCGACTTGCCGGCGCCTGAGGGCGACGACAACACCAGCATCAGCCCGCGGCGCCGAATGCGGGAACCCACATCCCTAGTGGTCATGGGGCTTGGCAGTCATGTGGCTTGGCATCGGGATCATTCCAGATTCTGGACCTGTTCGCGAAACTGGTCGACGACCGCCTTCAGTTCCAGTCCGATGGCGGTGACCGCGGCAGCATTCGACTTGGAACACAGCGTATTCGATTCGCGGTTGAATTCCTGCGCCAGGAAATCGAGCTTGCGGCCGACGGCGCCACCGCCGGCGAGCAGCGCCCGGCCCGACGCCACGTGCGTCTTCAGCCGGTCGATCTCCTCGCGTATGTCGGCCTTGGTGGCCAGGAACGCCGCTTCCATATGCAGCCGGCTGGCATCCAGATTGGCTGATGCGTCCATCAGCAGCCGGATCTGCTCTGCAAGCCTTTCGCGGATCGTGGCCGGCTCGCGTGATGGATCGGCCTCGGCCCGCAGTGTCAGCGCCTCGATGGCATCGATATGGCCGGACAGCAGGGAACGAAGCGCCGCACCTTCGCCTTGGCGCGCCTGCTGCAGCCCGTCCAGTGCTGCTTCCAGCGCCGACAATATCGCGGTATCGAGCGCACTGCGCGCCTCTTCGGTTTCGATGGCTTCGGGAATGTCGAGCACGCCGCGCAGCGCAAGCAGTCCGTCGGCCGCCGCAGGCGCTACTCCGAACTGCTCCTGCAGCCGCTTGGCCAACCCCGCCAGATCCTTCAGGAAAGCCTCGTTGACCACGGGTTGCGCTTGCGCGCCGGCGGCGCGGCCAATGGTCAGCGTCATCTGGAAATTACCGCGCCCAAAACGCTTTTGCACCGTCTGCCTGACTGCCGGCTCCAGCCGGTCGAAACCTTGCGGCAGCCGCAGCCTGACCTCGACGCTCTTGCCGTTGACGGACTTGGCTTCCCAGGCAATCGAAGTGCCTTCGTGTTCGGCGACACTGCGCGCAAAACCGGTCATACTCTGCAAGTTCATGTTGCCGTGCGTCCCCTTGCCGAATGCCCCTCAAGCCGGAACGATTGCTCCGGACAGGATCATGTGAATTTCAATGCCATAGCAGCCCTTGCACATCCACCCGGACATGCACAGGGCCGACCTGATGGCGTCTGGCCCTACTGGGCGGCGGTAGCCCCCGCATCGTCAACGATGGCTCCCGCCGGCGTGTCGGCTCCGGTATTGGTTGCCCCGGCCTTGGCGGCGTCCTGCGCCTGCTTTTTCAGCAGTGCCCGGTAGCGAGCGACATTCTCGTTATGCTCATCGAGCGTCGCGGCAAAGACGTGGCCGCCGCTGCCGTCGGCGACGAAGTAAAGATCGCTGGTCTTCGACGGATTGGCGACTGCCTCCAGCGCCGCACGGCCGGGATTGGCGATCGGCGTCGGCGGCAAGCCGTTGATCAGATAGGTGTTGTAGGGCGTCGGCTTCTGGATGTCCGACTGATAGATCGGGCGGTCGATGGGTTTGCCCTTGCCGCCGAACAGGCCGTAGATGATGGTCGGGTCCGACTGCAGCCGCATACCCTTGGCCAGCCGGTTGAGGAAGACGGCCGCTACCCGCGAGCGTTCATCGCCCTTACCTGTCTCCTTCTCGACGATCGAGGCCAGGGTGACAAAATCCTCAATGTTGGCGATCGGCAGATCCGGCGCTCGGCGCTGCCAGACTTCGTCGACCAGCCTTTTCTGGTCGGCCAGAAGCTTGTCGACCATCTGCTGGCGTGTTGCGCCGCGGGTGAAGCGCAGCGTGTCGGTGGCGAGGCTGCCCTCGGGTGGAGTGGTCGACGGCATATCGCCGGTCAGTGCGTCCTGCTCAGCGATCCGTTGCAGTGCCTGCTCGACCGTCAGCCCCTCGGGGATGGTCAGCGAATACATCACCGACTTGCCGCTCTTCAGCAGTTCCATGATATCGTGCATCGAAGCCTGCGGCTTGATCTCGTATTCGCCAGCCTTCAGGGCGGAATCATTGCCGAAGGCGCGTACGCCAAGGCGGAAGATGCGGGCGTCGCTGATCAGCCCTCGCCGCTCAAGCTGGTCGGCGATCTCCTGGACGCCGCTATTCGGCTTGACCAGGAAAGTGTCGCCATTGGCCGACGGGCCCGGCTCGTTGAATTCCTGCTTGCCGAAATACAGCGCAACGCCTGCCGCCAGAACCATCAGCATCACCGAAGAGATGACGAAGTTCATGAACACGACGAACTGGCTGCGCGAGGCACGCGAGCGCTTCGGCGGCGGCGTGCCGGCCTCGGGCCGCAACGCCTCGCTGGCCGTCTTCGGCACGATCGGGCCGGGGGTTGCTGCCCGTTGCCCGAATTCCCCGTTATCGGCCGGATTTGTGTTCATAGCGCCCTACCAATTGATCTTGCGACGAATCCCCTCGGGCAGAGTAGGGGCGAATATGGCAAAATTGACGGCAGACGCAAACCGGCGGAGCGGTCAGCCATTGTAGCGCTGGAAGACGAGCGAGGCGTTGGTGCCACCGAAGCCGAAGGAGTTGGACAGCGCCACGTCGATCTGCCGGGCTCGCGGCTTGTGCGGCACAAGGTCAATCGCCGTTTCGCGCTCCGGATTGTCGAGATTGATGGTCGGCGGCGCGATGTTGTCGCGAATGGCGAGGATCGAAAAGATCGCCTCGGCAGCACCAGCCGCGCCCAGCAGGTGGCCAATCGACGATTTGGTCGACGACATCGATATCTTCGAGGCGGCGTTGCCGACCAGCCGCTCGACGGCGCCGAGTTCGATCGTATCGGCCATGGTCGAGGTGCCGTGGGCGTTGATGTAGTCGACATCGGCGGGCGTCAGCTTCGCCCGGTTCAGCGCCGCCGTCATGCAACGGAAAGCGCCGTCGCCGTCCTCGGCTGGCGCGGTGATGTGATAGGCGTCACCGGTCAGGCCGTAGCCGGTGACCTCGGCATAGATCTTGGCGCCGCGGGCCTTGGCGTGTTCGAGCTCCTCGAGCACGACAACACCGGCGCCCTCGCCCATGACGAAACCGTCGCGATCGCGATCATAGGGGCGCGAGGCCGTTTGCGGCGCGTCGTTGCGGTCGGTGGAGAGCGCGCGGCAAGCCGCGAACCCAGCGATCGAAAGCCTCGTCACCGGCGCTTCGGCGCCGCCTGCGACCATAACGTCGGCATCGCCCCATATGATCAGCCGGGCGGCATCGCCGATGGCGTGCGCACCGGTCGAGCAAGCGGTGACGACGGCATGGTTGGGGCCTTTCAGCCCATGCCGGATCGAGACCTGGCCGGACACGAGGTTGATGATTTGGCCGGGGATGAAGAACGGGCTGATGCGGCGCGGACCGCGTTCCTTGAGGATCGTCGCATTCTCGGCGATGCCTTCGATGCCGCCGATGCCGGAACCGATCAGCACGCCGGTGGCGCACTGTTCCTCATGCGTCTTCGGCTGCCAGCCGGAATCCTTGAGCGCCTCGTCGGCGGCCGCGATCCCATACAGGATGAAGTCGCCGATCTTGCGCAGCTCCTTCGGCTCGAGAACGGCTTCAGGATTGAAAGTGGCATTGGAGCCGTCACCGCGCGGAATGACGTGGGCGACCTTGCAGGCAAGGTCTTCCACCTCGAATTCGGTGATGCGCTTGGCTGCACTGCGGCCGGTCAGAAGCTCATTCCAGCTGTGCTCGAAGCCCATGCCGAACGGCGAAAGCAGCCCAAGGCCCGTGACGACGACACGCCTCATCGCAGGTCCTCCCCGGTGATGACTGCAAATAGCGTCAGGCCGAGGCCTTGTCGATGTATTTCACCGCATCGCCAACAGTCAGGATGGTCTCGGCCGCATCGTCGGGGATTTCGACGCCGAACTCTTCTTCGAACGCCATGACAAGTTCGACCGTGTCGAGGCTGTCCGCGCCCAGATCATCGATGAAGCTCGCCTGCTCCGTCACCTTGTCGGCATCGACGCCAAGGTGCTCGATGACAATCTTCTTGACGCGCTCTGCGGTGTCACTCATTTGGGCATCCTCGTCTTTTGGTTGTCTGTCTTCGTTAGCGGGCAGAATGCCGCTAATCAAGCTGAAAGATGGTCCTGCCGGAAACGCAGCGGAACAGGACCGGTTTTTGCCCGAACCGCCGGGTTGCGGGCGGCATTACACGAAAAATCCCGTGCATCCAAGACGGAATGAAGCGTTTTCCCAAGTGTTAGATCATTGCCATGCCGCCATTGACATGAACGGTCTGGCCGGTGACGTAGGCCGCCTCATTGGAAGCGAGGTAGGCGACGGCAGAGGCGACTTCGGCGCCCGTGCCCATGCGCCGCGTCGGGATCGCCGCCATGATCGCCTCTTTCTGCTTGTCGTTGAGCTTGTCGGTCATCGCCGATTCGATGAAGCCCGGGGCGACGCAGTTGACGGTTATATTGCGGGTGGCGATCTCCTGCGCCAGCGATTTGGAAAAGCCGATCATACCGGCTTTGGAGGCGCAATAATTGGCCTGGCCGGGATTGCCGGTGACGCCGACCACTGAAGTGATGTTGATGATGCGGCCATGGCGGCGCCGCATCATCGGATGGGTAAGCTCGCGGGTCAGCCGGAACACGGCGGTCAAGTTGACCTCGATCACGCTATCCCAGTCGGCATCAGCCATGCGTACGAACAACCCGTCCTTCGTGATGCCGGCATTGTTGACGAGGATGTCGACGCCTTCGAGATCGGCCTCCGCCTTCTGGCCAAGCGCCTTGACCTCGTCGCGATTGGAAAGATTGGCCGGAAACAGCTTGACCCGGTCGCCCAGTTCGGCGGCCAGCGCCTCCAGTTTCTCGATACGCGTGCCGTGCAGGCCGACGATGGCGCCCTGGCCATGCAGCACGCGGGCGATCGCCTCGCCGATGCCCCCCGATGCGCCGGTGACGAGCGCCTTGCGGCCGGTCAATTCGAACATTTTTGTCTCCTGATCTGAGCAAACACCCTTCGCACGGAGCGGGGTCAAATCGCCAGTTGATTATGCAAGCGCCGCCAGCGCCGCCTCGACATCCGCCGCGGATCCGATTGCACTGGTGGCAATATCGCGGTTAATGCGCCGCGCCAGCCCCGACAGAACCTTGCCGGCGCCTACTTCATATAGCGTCGCAACGCCATTCGCGCCGAACCACTCCACCGTTTCGCGCCAGCGCACGCGCCCGATCACCTGTTCGACGAGGCGGCGGGCGATCTCGTCGGGATCGCTCGTCGGGGTCACCGTAACATTGGAGACCAGCGGCACGGCCGGTGCACTCTTCGTCACGGCGGCCAGTGCCTCCCGCATGATCTCGGCCGCCGGCTTCATCAATGCCGAATGGAAGGGCGCCGAAACCTGCAGCATGAGCGCCCGCTTGGCGCCCTTCTCCGTGCATAGCTTCGCCGCCAGTTCGACCGCCGACCTGGCGCCGGAGATTACCAGCTGGCCGCCGCCATTATCATTGGCGATCTGGCAAACCAAGGCTTGCGCGGGATCTTTGGCCGCGCCTTGGGCAGCCTCTGCGCAGGCGGCTTCGACGTCGGCTTGTTCCAGCCCGATGATCGCCGCCATGGCGCCCTCGCCGGCCGGTACCGCCGCCTGCATGGCGTTACCCCGGATGCGCAACAGTCGGGCGGCGTCGGCGACCGAAACGAAACCGGCGGCCGCAAGTGCCGAATATTCGCCAAGCGAGTGGCCGGCGACATAGGTGACCTTGCCTTTCAGGGAGAAGCCGCGCGCCTCCAACGCCCGGATTGCGGCAAGCGACACCGCCATCAGCGCCGGCTGGGCATTGGCGGTCAGCGTCAGCGTCTCTTCCGGGCCTTCCCAGATAAGCTTCGATAGATTTTCGCCGAGCGCATCATCGACTTCCTCGAAGATCCGCCGCGATTCAACAAAGGTATCGGCAAGGTCCTTGCCCATGCCGACAGCCTGGCTGCCCTGCCCCGGAAAGGTGAATGCGATGGCCATCGGCGGCTCCCAGCTGCTGGTTCTCGTTGCCTGTGACGCAAGGCGTGCGGCCAAGTCAAGTCCAACCTTGACCGCGCAACGTCGGCCGAGTGCCTGTTTCGGCAGGCTTTTTGGCGATCACTCATGATGAAAACCGCTCACGATTTGTTTGCTGGCTCTTCTTATTTCCGCCACAGGCGCTAGCTTTGCGTGACAGTTCGATGACAGTCGAGTGACGCTTTTGTTGCGGGCCGGGGAACTATCGCAGTGGCAAAGACCAAGAAGAGCGCAGCCGAGGCCGCGCCACAGTTTCTCGAAGGCGATCCGGCCACCGGCTATCTGCCAGGGCGCAAATGGCCTGTCATCCGCTATGGCTTCATCAGCCTGTTGGCCGCGGCCATCCTGGTGTTCGCTATCGAATTGATCGTGCGCGGCAACTTTGCCGGCACCATCGACTTCTTTCTGCAGCCCTTCAAACCCGGCTGGACCACAATCATCATTTTTGCGTTGATCCTCATAGGGCTCGACGCCGTGCTCGGCCGCAGCCATCAGAGCCTGATGATCCTCGCGCCGCTGACGTTGTCGCTGGCGTTCGTCGGCCACCAGAAGTCGCTCTATCTCGGCGATCCGCTCTATCCGACCGATTTCCTCTATTCCCGGCAGATCGTGGCGCTGATGCCGCTCCTGGTACGCGATCGCCCGGGAACCGCCATTGCCCTGGCGATCGGCATCGTCGGCGGGCTGTCGCTTCTCGTCTATGGCTGGCGGCTATGGCGCCGCCGCGTTCCGGCGCTCAGCCACAAGGGCCGCCTTGCCCGGCTGACGCTGACAGTGCCGCTGATCGCCTTCTTCGTCTCCATCATGGACTATGCCACTTTCTCATGGACGCGCGACCGGCTGCAGATCATCCCGATCATGTGGGACCAGAAGGAAAACTATGCCTCGAACGGTTTTGCGCTCGCATTCGCGCTGAACGTCCCGATGGCCCATGTCTCGGCGCCGCCCGGCTATTCCGGCAAGGCGATCGAAGCGATCGGCAAACCGCAGGTGACGGTCTCGGTACCCGCCGAGAAGCCCGACATCATCGTCGTCATGAGCGAATCCTTCTGGGATCCGACCAAGCTGCCCGGCGTCACCATCACGCCCGACCCTATCCCCAATGTGCGGGCACTGCGCACGGGCTACATGTTCTCGCCCGAATTCGGCGGCATGACGGCCAACATCGAGTTCGAGGCCCTGACCGGCTTTTCCAACGCCTTCCTGCCGGCGGGCAGTATTCCTTACCAGCAATATGTGCGGACACCGACCCCGTCACTGGCGACCTTCCTGAAAAGTCAGGGCTATCGGGCACGCGCCATCCACCCCGGCACCAACTGGTTCTGGAACCGGGGAGCCGTCTATGCCGATTTCGGCTTCAACGACTTCAAGTCCGAGGAGACGTTGCCGCCCATGCAAAAACGCGGACCGCTCGCGTCGGACGCGGCGATGACCGACGAGATCATCCACGAGGCCGATACCAGCGCCGAGCCGGTGTTCTTTTTCGCCGTCAGCCTGCAGAACCACGGGCCGTATGAGCCGTATCGCTATAACAATCCGACCCATAAGGTGCAGGCGCCGATCAGCCAATGGGCGCGTGAATCGCTGTTGAGCTACGCCGAAGGCTCTTCCGACGCGGACCGCGGCCTCGAGCGGCTGATCGAATGGGCGAAGAAACGCCAGCGGCCGACGGTCATCGCCTTCTTCGGCGACCATCTGCCGCCGCTTGGGCCGGTCTACGTCGAGACCGGTTTCATGAAGGACAATGTCGCGCCGCGCAAGGAGGCGGCCGACCAGATGCTGCTGCATCACCAGACGCCGCTGATCGTCTGGTCGAACCGCAGCGGCCCGGCCGAGGATCTCGGCGCCGTCAGCCCAGCCTTCCTGCCCTACCATATCCTGAAGACTGCCGGCATCAGTCATCCCTATTATACCGGCTTCCTCGGCCAGTTGCGGGAGCACTACCGCGTCATCGACCGCAATTTGCTGTTGGCACCGGCGGGCGACGCCACCCCCGATTGGTCGCGTCAGAAAGAGATCGACCCGGCAATCCGCGACTTCCGTCTGCTGCAGTACGACATGATGTTCGGCAAGCGCCATGCGGCGCCCGACTTCTTCCCCGAAACCACAGGCAAAGTGGCTGCGCACACGAGTTGAGCAGCGGCGGCGGAACGGCCGTTGGGCGACTGACGTCGTTCAGTTCGTCAAGTGCAGTTGCGAAATCGAGCTTCCGATTTTCAGGAAGACGCTTTCGAGCTGGGTGACGTCGTTGGTCGGGTAATAATCCGATGGCGACGACGCGCAGGCCTCGTAGAGTTTGCGGTTGGCTGCGGTGTCGGCCTGCAGCAGTACTGTGAAGATCTGCACGTCCTGTTTCTTTAACGTGTTGCAGACATTGGTTGTCCAGTCGTCGACATTGCGCGCGGCCGCGGTCTGGTCGCTGGATCCGAACCGACCCGAGGCCAGGAACCCGTAAGAACCATAGTCCGACTTCTGTGGCGTATCCTTCGCGCCATAGACAACATTTTCGCCGTCGGTGAGCAGCAGCACCGTTTTGGTCGTGCCTGACGCCCTGAACGGCGCGCCGTCACTGTAGGGCGGTTCCGGCGAGAGTACCCGCATCCCCCATGACAACCCTTCCGAAACATTGGTCCCCGAGCCGTTCCATTCGATCATCTCACTGACGGCCTTACGCAATTTGTCGAAATCGTCGGTCAGCGGCACTATCGGCGTCGGACAGGCCCGGTTTGGGCCGATGGTCAGGGGGCCTTTCTTGTCGTTGATCAGCTTCATCGTCGAAACACTGTACTTCGCGATGTCGCCGGTGAGGCCGGGAAGCAGGGTGATAACCGTATCGTCGAGATAGGAATTATTATAGCCGGTCGCCGAATTGCCATAGGAGCTGTTCGGATTTTTGGCGTTACCTGGATCGTCCGGCGCGAAATAAGGTACGAACAGGGTGTCCGGTTTGTTTTGGTCGGGCGAAATGTCGGAAACATTGTTGGTTCCGGGCCGCGCCTCGACGCAGCCTCTCCATTCGACGCCCAATTGCTTGAACAGGTCCATATGGGTGATGCGCTTGCCGCCGACCAAGGGGAAATTGGCGCCATTGTTCGGCGATTTGCCGGCCATGTCGATCCAGGACGGATCGTAGTCCTCGCCCTTGACGTTGACCGCGGTGACGAACGGCACCACTGCGACACGTACGCTGCGCGTCGGCGACTTCGCGGCTTGGAGCATATCGATCAAGCCCGTCGCCGCCGTCCGCAATGCGCCGATGCGGTCGTTGCTGGCCATCGACCCGGTATTGTCGAGCACCAGCACGACTTCGAGCTGATTGGTCGATTCGATGGCGCCAGCATCGACGGTGATGCGCTTGTCGTTGCCGAACAGGAAAGCGAAGTTCAAGTTGACGTCCGCCGCGGCGACAGCCTTTGTCTGGATGTAATTGAGGCCCCTTTCGACGGTAAGCGTCGCTTCGGCGTTCCTCAACTCGCTGTGGCCGGCGACATTGGTCTGGAAATAGCGGTCGAAGACGTCCTTGCGCGTGGCCTCGATGTCGCCGAGATGCGAAGATGCAAGGTTCGCGGCATCGAGCGCGTTCTGCAAGCTGACCTTGGCCCTCATCAAGGTGGACACGTCCACGGCAAAGGCGACGGCCGTCAGAACCGCAGGCAGCCCGAACGCCAGCATCAGGGCAAAGTTGCCGCTCTTCGAACGGCAGAACTTGTCGAACAGCATTTTACCCCCAAAACCGCCGTGCTGCAGGTGTCGCGCGAAGTGTTTCGTTTTGCATTCGCATGATGAACGACGGGTTGCCACCATGCCCGCCGGCACGGGAACTTCGCATGATGGTTAAGGTCAGGTTTCAGGAAATCCGTAAAACCTTGCCATCGAAGCCCGTTGTGCTCTGGAAGGTAGGGCGCTAATCGAGCCATTTGGCCTGTCGTTTGGCCTTGCTTTGCGGTCAAATTCCTGTATAGACGCCCGCAATCTGCCGGTCCTTGCTGGGGGCTGAACGGAGGGCCGGAGGTTTTCGAACCTTCGCGTGGAGCCAGAAGCGCTTCCGCCTCCCGTGTCTCCGCTCTCGACCGTCTCGTCATGCTCCTTTCTTCCCCGTCTTCGCAAGGATTGCGGGTCAGAGAAGTTGCAGAGGCTTTTGCCGCCGGGAACCGGGAGAGAAACGAAGAAAGGCACGAACACTATGGCTCTATACGAACATGTGTTTCTTGCCCGGCAGGACCTCTCGCAGCAGCAGGTCGATGCGCTTGTCGAACAGTACAAGGGCGTCCTCACCGCGAATGGCGGGTCCGTCGGCCGGGTCGAGAACTGGGGACTGAAGTCCCTCACCTACCGGGTCAACAAGAACCGGAAGGCATATTATACACTCATGGACATCACCTGCCCGCCGGCCGCGCTCAATGAGATGGAGCGCCAGATGGGCCTGTCCGAGGACGTGCTGCGTTTCCTGACCATCAAGGTCGATGCGCATGAGGAAGGCCCGTCGGCAATGATGCAGAAGCGCGAAGAGCGCTCGGAACG
Source organism: Mesorhizobium sp. M0894 (assembly GCF_040319725.1). Lineage (NCBI taxonomy): Bacteria > Pseudomonadati > Pseudomonadota > Alphaproteobacteria > Hyphomicrobiales > Phyllobacteriaceae > Mesorhizobium > Mesorhizobium sp. M0894. Next base: position 27,335 of record NZ_JAMYOG010000031.1, read on the forward strand.
CGGCGGCTTCGGCGACCGCGACCGTGGCGATCGTGGCCCGCGCTCATTCGGCGACCGCGATCGCGGTGACCGTGGTGATCGTCCGCCGCGCAGCTTCGGCGATGGCGGTGCCGATCGTGGCCCGCGCCGTCCGCGCGAAGGCTTTGAAGGAGCCGCAGAATAATGGTCGACATCAACCAGATCCCAACCCGGCGCCCCTTCCACCGTCGCCGCAAGACTTGCCCGTTCTCCGGCGCCAACGCGCCGAAGATCGACTACAAGGACGTGCGGCTTCTGCAGCGCTACATTTCCGAGCGCGGCAAGATCGTGCCGTCGCGCATCACCGCCGTCAGCCAGAAGAAGCAGCGCGAACTCGCCAAGGCGATCAAGCGCGCCCGCTTCCTCGGCCTGCTGCCCTACGTGGTCCGCTAAGACTGATTAGTTGACCATGATCTTATCCGAAAACCGGTTTCCACTTTTCGGGATCATGGTCTAGCCAGCGGGCGGTTCGCCGCCCGCTTTTTTCACCGGCCACGACGGGCGTAGCTGGATCGAACACCAAATCCCGGGTTGGATTTCGATAAGAGATCCTAACTGCCGCGACAGGCAGGACAGCGACACAGGCGGCGACGCCCCAGCTTCCTGACCTGTTCCAGACAATTCGGCGCCGATCCTGAGGGTAGGCGCCCAACCGAAGGAACAAAACCATGGAAGTCATTCTTCTCGAACGCGTTTCCCGGCTCGGCCAGATGGGCGACACCGTCAAGGTCAAGGACGGGTTCGCCCGCAATTTCCTGCTGCCGCAGGGCAAGGCGCTGCGCGCCAACGAAGGTAACAAGAAGAAGTTCGAGGGACAGCGCGCCCAACTCGAGGCCCGCAACCTGGAGCGCAAGTCCGAGGCCGCGCAGATTGCTGAAAAGCTCGACGGCAAGAGCTTCATCGCCGTGCGCTCGGCCGGCGAGACCGGCCAGCTCTATGGTTCGGTCTCGACGCGCGACATCGCCGAGCTGTTGACGGCGGAAGGTTTTTCGGTGAACCGCAACCAGATCCTTCTCAATCAGCCGATCAAGACCATCGGTGTCACCAACGTGGCGATCGCACTGCACCCGGAAGTCGAGGTCACCATCACGCTCAACATTGCCCGCACGGCCGACGAAGCCGAACGCCAGGCCAAGGGCGAAACGCTGACCACCGCCGAAGCCATCTACGGCGAAGACATCAACGACAATGCGCGGCCGGAAAATTTCTTCGATCCGAACGCGGAGTTCGAGGGCGGCGAAGACAACGGCTGATCGTTGTTCGCCGGCATTCGTCGGCTAATACCTATCTGGACCAATGCCCGGGCCTCGCACCCGGGCATTTTTATGCCAAATGGAACTTTTCGAACCCCTATATCTTGATGCAGAATAGGACAGCATGTCTGGCCGAGAGGGGACAATTGGTCATGAATATTCTGCTTAAGCGCGTTCTCGACCGCCTGGTCCGCACAGGCAATCTCAAGGTGACAGGGCCGCAAGGCTCGATGGTGACTTTCGGTGACGGCAGCGGCGAGCCGGTGCACATGCACATCAAGACAAGGCATGCCGAGCGCGCCATCACTTTCGATCCGATGCTGGCGGTGCCGGAAGCCTACATGGACGGTGAACTCGACATTATCGAGGGCGGCGTGCTGGGGGTGATGCGCATTGCGTTCCAGAACATGGGCAGCGGCGGCATCGATGCCACCTGGTCGAAGGCGATCGAGGGTCTGCGCCACGCCTTCCGGCGCCTGCAGCAGATCAACACGGCGTCGCGGGCGCGCCGCAACGTGCAGCGCCACTACGATCTGTCGGGCGACCTCTATCGCCTCTTCCTCGATGAAGACATGCAGTATTCCTGCGCCTATTTCGAGCAGCCGGACATGACGCTCGATGAGGCCCAGGCAGCCAAGAAGCGCCACATCGCCGCCAAGCTCAGGTTGAAAGCGGGCCAGACGGTACTCGACATCGGCTCCGGCTGGGGCGGGCTTGGCCTCTATCTCGCCAAGGCGTTCGACGTCGACGTGCAAGGCGTGACGCTGTCGACCGAGCAGCACGGCGTCGCCACCGACCGCGCGCACGCGCAAGGCCTGCAAAACCGGGTGCATTTCGACCTCAAGGACTATCGCGAGCTCAATGAGCGTTTCGACCGCATCGTCTCGGTCGGCATGTTCGAGCATGTCGGCGTCAATCATTTCCGTACCTTCTTCGACAAGTCGGCGACGCTGCTGAAGCCGGACGGTGTCATGCTGCTGCACACGATCGGCCGTTCCGGTGTGCCGTGGGCGACCAGCGCCTTCATTCGCAAATACATCTTCCCGGGCGGCTATATCCCGTCGCTCTCCGAAGTGATGCCGGCTATCGAAAAGTCGGGGCTCGTCGTCACCGACATCGAGGTTCTGCGGCTGCATTATGCCGAGACGCTGAAGCATTGGGGCGCGCGCTTTGCCGCCAACCGCGACAAGGCCAAGGCGATCTATGACGAGCGCTTCTGCCGCATGTGGGAGTTCTATCTTGCCGCCTCGGAAGCTGCCTTCCGATGGCAGGATCTGGTGATCTTCCAGATCCAGATCGCCAAGAAGAACGACACGCTGCCGGTGACGCGCGACTACATGGCCAGTTGCGAGAAGGCGCTGGAGATGCGGGATCTTGGACGTCGTGAAAAGGCTCCTGCCGCCAAGCCCACTCGCCGCCGCAAGGTGGCGGATCCGGAGTAGACTGCCGGCGATCGCGCCATTGCCGCTTGCCATTGCCGGCTGGCACGCTGAAAAAGGTCTCGTCAACGCGGGACCTTTTTTCATGACCTACCTCCTCTACGTCGCCGCCGCACTTGCCGAGATCGCCGGCTGCTTCTCGTTCTGGGCGTGGTGGCGGCTGGATAAGTCGCCGCTGTGGTTGGCGCCCGGTCTCGTCTCACTGGTGCTATTCGCGTGGCTGCTGGCGCTTGTCGACACCAGTGCGGCGGGCCGGGCCTATGCCGCCTATGGCGGCATCTACATTGCCGCCTCGCTGGTCTGGCTATGGTTGGCGGAAGGCGTGCACCCCGACAGTTGGGATCTTGCCGGTGCCACGATCTGCATCATTGGCGCCTCGGTCATCGTGCTCGCACCTCGGGCTGCGTAGACCATGGAACTGCCCGCCCCGCTTAGACAAGGCGTCGACCGCCTTCTCGAACAGGTTCCGTTGCCGATGATCAAGCAAGCGGCCAAGACGCTGTCGGACCGCTACCGCGCCGAGTTGCGCGATGGCCGCCTGCACATGGCAGAAGAAATGGCGGTTAAGGCCTATCTGGCAACGCGGCTGCCGGCGACCTATGCGGCCGTCCGCGCCAGTCTCGATGCGGTGGGCGAGTCTCGGCCCGACTATGCTCCGAAGACCTTGCTCGATGTCGGCGCCGGCCCTGGCACGGTGCTTTGGGCCACAATCGATCTCTGGCCCGATCTCGAACAGGCAGTGCTGCTCGAGGCCGGTGCCGCGGTGCGGCGGGTCGGCGAGGCGCTTGCCGCCGAGGCAATCCATGCCAAGACCGCCTGGCTGACCGGTGACGTCACCATCGACCTGGTCGATCTGGAGCCCGCCGAGCTGGTGACTTCAGCCTATGTGCTGGATGAGATCGCGCCGGCATCGCTGGCAAAACTAATCGACCGGCTCTGGCAGCTGACCGCCGACACGCTGCTGGTCGTCGAGCCAGGCACGCCGGCCGGCTGGCAGCGCATCCTTGCCGTGCGGCGGCAGCTGATCGAGGCGGGGGCGCACGTGCTCGCGCCCTGCCCGCATGAGGCGCCCTGCCCACTTGTCGCTCCCGACTGGTGCCATTTCGCCCGCCGCGTCGCCCGCTCGCGCCTGCACCGTCTGGCCAAGGATGCCGAGGTGCCGTGGGAGGACGAAAAGTTCATCTTTGTCGCCGCTTCCCGTCATCCGGCCGCTCCGCCCCGCGCGCGGGTGATCGCACCGCCGAAATCGGGCTCCGGCAAGGTCTTGCTGAAGCTTTGCCAACAGGATGGTCATGCTGCCGAGCGACTGTTCACCAAGCGCGACGGCGAGACGTTCAAGGCCGCGCGGCGACTGGACTGGGGTGACGCCTTGCCGGAATGACCGGCAGCTATTTTCCTGTTTTGTTCTCGCTCAAGAACGGCTAGGCTCGCCATCTTGATTCGAGTCAATCGAGATTCTTTCCACCGAAGTGTCTTGGCTGTGAATCGCGGGCATCAAAGTTGGTTGGTTGGGGACTGATGCAGATAAGTCATCACCGACTTGTCTCGTTCTGATATCGAGAGACCGGGATCAGGACCGGGGACATCATGGCAGAGGCAGCACGAAAATTCGGCGTGGCGGAAACACCGCTCTATCGCGAGGCGCCGAACAACATCGAGGCCGAGCAGGCACTGCTCGGCGCCATACTGGTCAACAACGATGCGTTCTACCGCGTCTCCGACTTTCTGAAGCCTGGCCATTTCTACGAGCCGCTGCACAGGAAGATCTTCGAGGTCGCGGCCGAGCTCATCCGCATGGGCAAGATCGCGACGCCGATCACGCTGAAGACCTTCCTGCCGGCCGACGAGAAGGTCGGCGACATGACGGTGGCGCAATATGTCGTGCGGCTGGCGGTCGAGGCCGTCACCGTCGTCAACGCCACCGACTATGGCCGCGCCATCTACGATCTGGCCACGCGCCGCGCGCTGATCACCGTCGGCGAGGACATGGTCAACATCGCCTATGACGCGCCGGTCGACATGTCGCCCTCCGACCAGATCGAGGACGCCGAGCGGCGGCTGTTCGAGCTGGCCGAGACCGGCCGCTACGACGGCGGCTTCGAGAGCTTCACCGACGCTGTCAAGACGGCGGTCGACATGGCCAATGCCGCCTATATGCGCGACGGGCATTTGTCGGGCGTCGCCACCGGCTTGCGCGACCTCGACCGTCGCATGGGCGGCCTGCAGTCGTCCGACTTGATCATCATTGCCGGCCGCCCCGGCATGGGTAAAACCTCGCTCGCCACCAACATCGCCTTCAATATCGCGGAGGCGTATGTCCCGGCGCAGCAGGCCGACGGCTCGTTCAAGGCGGCCAATGGCGGCGTCGTCGGCTTCTTTTCGCTCGAAATGTCATCCGAACAGCTCGCCACCCGCATTATTTCCGAACAGACCGAAATCCCGTCGTCGAAAATCCGCCGCGGCGAGATCAGCGAGATGGATTTCGAAAAGCTCGTCGCCTGTTCGCAGACCATGCAGAAAATCCCGCTGTTCATCGACCAGACCGGCGGTATTTCCATCGCTCAGCTGTCCGCCCGCGCGCGTCGCTTGAAGCGCCAGCGCGGCCTCGACGTCATCGTCATCGACTATATCCAGCTGATGCAGGGATCGAGCGCGAAATCATCGCAAAACCGCGTCCAGGAAATCACCGAGATCACCACCGGGCTCAAGGCACTGGCCAAGGAGCTGGCGGTGCCGATCATCGCGCTGTCGCAGCTGTCGCGCCAGGTCGAGAGCCGCGACGACAAGCGCCCGCAGCTTTCGGATCTGCGCGAATCGGGCTCCATCGAGCAGGACGCCGACGTGGTGCTGTTCGTCTACCGCGAGGAATATTATCTGAAGAACCGCGAGCCGAAGCCGGGCACCGACGAATACATCAAGTGGGAACACGAGATGAACGAGATGCGCGGCAAGGCCGAAGTAATCGTCGCCAAGCAGCGCCACGGCCCAACGGGATCGGTCAGCCTCGCCTTCCAGGGCGAGTTCACCCGCTTCTCGGACCTCGCGGAAGAGCATCATTTGCCGGATCGGTTCGAGTAGGCATTGTCGCGGAGCAGCCGATTGGACTTTAGCGATATCTACCAAAGGATAAAATTCGAAGAGTATAACATCTCCGAGGATGAACGCGCGCAACTCACTGAATATTTGAGATCTGCCCGGTCAATTTCTCGCACGGAATCGCACGCCGGTTTGCTGGTGTTCTGCTACTCAAGCGAACCTACGCCCGAGAACGTTGAATTGGTGAGGAAATTCCTTGCCAAGCATGTCGAAGACTATACGCGAAGCGCGGCAGTGACCGGTCTTTATCGAGTTTGGAAATTGGGAGCGACAGCTGACATCGACGATCTGCTGAGTTTTTTGGCCCTTTCGTTGGACGAAGCTCGGCACGACACCTCTCTGGCGGCGATCGGGTGCGCATTCCTTTTGATGCACCGGCTCAATGATCGTCGCCTCTCGACTGCCCTTATGAGATTGCTGGAGACGTTGCACGATGAAGTCGGGCGAGAGAACGACTTCGCGGTCGGTCTGTTCAGATATGCGTGTTGGTCGGCATACGACAATTGGGCTCTGAGAAACGGCCAGCGCCGCACTCATTTCGATCGATCGAAGATGCTTTGCCGGTTTACTGGGATCGTCCCAAATACCTCTTGGAACCAATAAACTGATGGCCAAATCCCGTATCCAGTTCATCTGTCAGAATTGCGGTTCGGTGCATCAGCGTTGGGCCGGCAAATGTGATGCCTGCGGCGAGTGGAACACGCTGGTCGAGGAAGGCACGTCGGGCGGCATCGGCTCCGGCCCGGCCAACACCCGCAACGCCCGCAAGGGCCGCGCGGTGGTGCTGACCAGCCTCTCCGGCGACATCGAGGACGCCCCGCGCATCGTCTCCGGCATCGGCGAACTCGACCGCGCCACCGGCGGCGGCTTCGTGCGCGGCTCGGCGCTTTTGGTCGGCGGCGATCCCGGCATCGGCAAGTCGACGCTGCTCACCCAGGCTGCAGCCGCACTGGCGGCAAAGGGCCACCGCATCGTCTACGTCTCCGGTGAAGAAGCGGTCGCCCAGATCAGGCTGCGCGCCCAGCGGCTCGGCGTCGCCGACACCCCGGTCGAACTCGCCGCCGAGACCAACGTCGAGGACATCCTCGCCACCATTTCCGATGGCAAGCGGCCGGACCTGGTCATTCTCGATTCGATCCAGACGCTATGGACCGACATGGCCGATTCAGCGCCCGGCACGGTGACCCAGGTGCGTGCCGCCGCCCAAGCGATGATCCGCTATGCAAAATCCACAGGGGCGGCGATCGTTCTGGTCGGCCATGTCACCAAGGAGGGCCAGATCGCCGGCCCACGCGTCGTCGAGCACATGGTCGACGCGGTGCTCTATTTCGAGGGCGAAGGCGGCCACCACTACCGCATCCTGCGAACGGTCAAGAACCGCTTCGGGCCAACCGACGAGATCGGCGTCTTCGAAATGTCGGACAAGGGCTTGCGGGAAGTCGCCAACCCGTCCGAGCTTTTCCTCGGTGAACGTCACGCGAAGTCGCCGGGTGCCGCGGTTTTCGCCGGCATGGAAGGCACACGGCCGGTGCTGGTCGAGATCCAGGCGCTGGTAGCACCTTCGACGCTCGGCACGCCACGCCGCGCCGTCGTCGGCTGGGACGGCGCCCGGCTGTCGATGATCCTGGCGGTTCTGGAAGCCCATTGCGGCGTTCGCTTCGGCACGCACGACGTCTATCTCAACGTTGCCGGCGGCTACCGCATTTCGGAGCCGGCGGCCGACCTGGCGGTGGCGGCGGCACTGGTTTCCTCGCTCACCGGTCTTGCCCTTCCCGCCGATTGCGTCTATTTCGGCGAAATCAGCCTTTCGGGGGCGGTGAGGCCGGTTGCGCATGCGCAGCAGCGCCTCAAGGAAGCCGAAAAGCTGGGTTTCGGAAGCGCGGTTCTGCCCTTGGGCAGCGAGGAACTTGTTGGTGGTAATGGGGCCGGGGGGATCGGAGCCGGCGCTTTCCAGCCCACCGAGCTTGCCGATCTCGTGGCGCGCATAGCCGGCTCTCGGCGCAGCCGCGCCGACGAGCAAGACTGATGCGGCTCGTCGAGTCGTGAAAAAGAGATCGGAGCGGGGCGAAAAACATGCCGATTACGCTGCTTGACGGAATTCTCGTCGGCTTCACCCTGGTCTCGGCGATGCTCGCCATGGTTCGCGGCTTTTCGCGCGAGATCCTGTCGATCATCTCCTGGGCAGTTGCCGCTGCGGCGGCCTTCTTCTTCTACAAGCCGGTGCTGCCTTACATTCAGCCCTATATCGACAACGAAAAGGCAGCCATGGCGGCGGCCGCCGGTATCGTCTTCATTGTCGCGCTGATCGTCGTTTCCGTCATCACCATGAAGCTCGCCGACTGGATCATCGATTCCAGGATCGGCGCGCTCGATCGCACACTTGGCTTCCTCTATGGCGCGGCGCGCGGCATCCTGGTGGTCGCGGTCGCACTGCTGTTTTTCAATTGGCTGGCCGGCGCCAAAGCTCCAGGCTGGATTGCCAACGCCAAGTCAAAGCCGCTGCTCGAATCGATCGGTGCCAAGCTGGAAAGCCTGCTGCCCGAGGATCCGGAAAACGCCATCCTCAACAAGCTCAATCCGAATCGGCCGGCCACCGAGACGCCTCTGGCCCCCGACGCGCCTGCAGCGGAAGCACCTGCCGCCGGCGACGACGCCACTGCTCCGGCACCCGATGACAGCGACGCTCCGCCGGCCGACAATGCGCCCGCGACGCCGGCACCTGCAAACCCGGCGCCGGCAAACTGATTTCGGCAGACTTGCTCGCCTCGAGACTGTCGATCATGTGAACGTCGCACGACGTGCGTTGCTTTCGATGCGCTATGACCTTATATGGCGACTTTAGCGGAGCTTGAGCCCCCAATGGCAGCCTCAGTGGCAGACGCAGACGACGTGCTTTCCGCCGAAGCCGACGACCATTTCCACGACGAATGCGGCGTGTTCGGCATTTTCGGCCGGCAGGACGCCGCAGCCATCGTAACACTCGGCCTGCATGCGTTGCAGCATCGCGGCCAGGAAGCGGCCGGCATCGTTTCCTATGACGGCACCCAATTCCATGTCGAACGCCATGTCGGCCTGATCGGCGACACCTTCACCAAGCAGCGTGTCATCGACAGCCTGCAAGGCAACCGTGCCATCGGCCACACACGCTATGCCACCACCGGTGGCGCTGGCTTGCGCAACATCCAGCCTTTCTTCGCCGAACTTGCCGATGGCGGCTTTGCCGTCGCCCATAACGGCAATCTCACCAACGCCATGACCGTTCAGCGCGCCCTGCAGAAGCAGGGCGCCATCTTCTCTTCCACCTCCGACACCGAGACGCTCTTGCATCTGGTCGCCACCAGCAAGGAGCGCGACCTGAATTCGCGTTTCATCGATGCGGTGCGCCAGGTCGAAGGTGCCTTCTCGCTGGTGGCAATGACGTCCAAGAAGATGATCGGCTGCCGCGACCCGCTCGGTATCCGGCCGCTGGTGCTTGGCGATCTCGACGGCGCCTGGATTCTCGCCTCCGAAACCTGTGCGCTCGACATTATCGGGGCGCGTTTCGTGCGCGACCTGAAGCCCGGCGAAATGGTCGTCGTCACCAGCAAGGGAATCGAGAGCCTGTTCCCGTTCGAGCCGCAGAAGACCCGCTTCTGCATTTTCGAATATGTCTACTTCGCCCGGCCGGATTCTTCGGTCGAAGGCCGCAATGTCTACGAGGTACGCAAGCGCATCGGCGCCGAGCTGGCACTGGAGAGCCCGGTCGAGGCCGACATCGTCGTGCCGGTGCCGGATTCGGGCACACCGGCGGCGATCGGCTTTTCGCAGGCCGCGGGCATCCCGTTCGAGCTCGGCATCATCCGCAATCACTATGTCGGCCGCACCTTCATCCAGCCCGGCGATTCGATCCGCCACATGGGCGTCAAGCTTAAGCACAACGCCAATCGCCGCATGATCGAAGGCAAGCGCGTGGTGCTGGTCGACGATTCGATCGTACGCGGCACCACCAGCCAGAAGATCGTGCAGATGGTGCGCGATGCCGGCGCCAAGGAAGTGCATATGCGCATCGCCTCGCCGCCGACGCGCGCCTCCTGCTTTTACGGCGTCGACACACCGGAAAAGTCGAAGTTGCTGGCCTCGCGCATGTCGGTGGAGGAGATGGCCGAGTTCATCCGCGTCGATTCGCTCGGCTTCCTCTCGATCGACGGGCTCTACCGGGCCGTTGGCGAAGCCGGCCGCGACAACGAACAGCCGCAATTCTGCGACGCCTGTTTCACCGGCCAGTATCCGACCCGGCTTGCCGATTTCGAAGGCTCCGACAATGTCCGCACGCTGTCGCTATTGGCGGCAGGCGGGTCGTAAGGTTGCCGGATCGCCATTTGTCTTCGCCAGGTTACCCCCCTCTGCCCTGCCGGGCATCTCCCCCTCAAGGGGGGAGATCGGCTGAATTGTCGACTTTCGCCAATCGCGACGGTCGCAGAACAGGCGCTGAGCCTGATGAGAGCCAATCTCCCCCCTTGAGGGGGAGATGCCCGGCAGGGCAGAGGGGGGTGCCTCACGCCGACCTCATGGAAGTTCAAGCATGACCCTCGATCTCTCCGGCCGCGTTGCGGTCGTCACCGGCGCCTCGCGCGGTATCGGCTATTTCATCGCCACGGAGCTTGCCGCCGCCGGCGCACATGTGATTGCGGTTGCCCGCACCGTCGGAGGGCTGGAAGAACTCGACGACCAGATCAAAGCAGGCGGCGGACAGGCGACGCTGGTACCGCTCGATCTTGCCGACATGGCGGGGATCGACCGGCTGGGCGGCGCCATCCACGAGCGCTGGGGCAAGCTCGACATACTGGTCGCCAACGCCGCCGTGCTCGGCGTCATCGCTCCGATCGGCCATGTCGAGGCAAAGACCTTCGAGAAGGTGATGACCATCAACGTCACCGCAACATGGCGGCTGATCCGCTCGGTCGACCCGCTGCTGAGACTCGCCGATGCCGGCCGCGCTATCGTACTGAGTTCCAGCCTGGCCCACTCCGCACGCGCCTTCTGGGCGCCTTATGCGGCGTCGAAGGCGGCGGTCGAGGCCATGACGCGTTCGTGGGCGCATGAGACCGAAAACCTGCCGCTCAGGGTCAACGCCGCCGATCCCGGGGCAACGCGCACCGCCATGCGGGCGCAGGCGGTACCCGGCGAGGATCCGGAGACTCTGCCGCACCCTTCGGAGATCGCCAAGCGTATCGTGCCGTTGGCCAGCCCTGCGCTCAAGGAGACGGGGCTGATCTTCCAGGCCAAGCACAACCGCTTTGTCGCCTACCGGCAGCCGGAGTAAGCGGCCTGACATCACGCGGCTGTGATGCCGTGGCTTAACGCCGCGCTTCGGCCCAACTTTCGCCGCTTGGCCGGAGTTGCTAGGATCGCACCGACTCCCAAAACAAGCAGAGCGAGGAAATACTCATGGCGGCACCGAGCGTAGCGTTGGTCTGGTATCTGGTGATCGCCGGCCCGCAAGGCGGCATGGTCGTGCTGCCCAGCACCTTCGACACCCGCGAACAGTGCACCTCCGCCGTCACCGAATACCAGAAGCAGCCGACGCCGGCCGGCTGGTCGGTGCAGTGCGTGCCGAGTGCCTCGCCGTTCGCGGACGAGGGCGACGCCGAGGAGCCGTCGGCGCAGTAGGAGCGTCATCTCCTCCCTTGAGGGGAGATGCCAAGTTTTGGCAAAGAGGGCAGGCCAGAGGGGGTCGACAGGCGTGGAGCGCCAGCCTCCATCTGCCGCAGCAGGCCGAGCCCCGTCGGACCAACCCCCTCTACCCTGCCGTGCATCTCCCCCTCAAGGGGGCCTTTGCAGAGAAGGCGCATAGATATGCGATTTGAGGCATATATGCTTTTTTGAGCGTCGGAGAGCGCTGCTTGGCCGTTCAG